>JACWDH010000001.1 GCA_014654235.1 Pelagibacterales bacterium SAG-MED10
TCTTACCAATAAGTTTTCGTTATAAGGTAAACCTAATGGAATACTCCAACATCCAAAAATTTGTGCTTTAAGAGCATCTTCTTCGCTTAATGTTAATCCTGTGTTCTCAATATTTCTCTCTTGATCTTGAGTAATATCGTTGTTTTTTTTAATTACTTCAGCAGTTTCTTCCTTGGATTTATCAATTAATGCAGCAATATTATTTGGATCAAATAAATCTTTTTTTTCAAACTCTGAAACTTGCTTCACCTCTTTATCAACTTTTTCTGGATTTTGCTTTTTTTCTTCTTTTGTTTTAATTTTTTTTATAGTTTTATCAGGAAGAGGGATTGCCTCAGGAGTTTGATTTTCAATTTTTTTATTATTTTGATCTGGAGAGACTACAGTTTTAGTTTTTGTTTTTTTAACTTTTTTTGGTGGAGCTTGTTCAGACACAAGCTTTTCTTTTTCCTTAACTTTCTCTATAATTTTTTTTGCTTTTGGGGCAAAAGGAACATTTGTTTTTTCAGCTATCTGAATTAATTCAACTGATACAATTGGGGGAATATCTAGGGGTTTCTTTGATAAAAAAGGGAGGCTCATTGCTGTAATAATAATTAACAATGCATGAAAAACAGAAGAGATAATTATACTTCTATTCAATTTAGTTACCTCTGTTTATAAGGCTCTGATATTAACGCTACCTTTGTAAAACCTGATCCAGAAAGAAGTCCCATTATTTCAAGTACTCTTCCATAATTTATAGTTTTGTCACCTCTGACATAAATTCTTGTGTCTGTTCTATTTTTTGAAACTGCCAAGACTTTTGCAATAATATTATTATATTCAACTTTAGACTCTTGAATAAATATCTCTCCTTTTGCATTTATAGATAGAGTTAATGGTTCTGTTTCCTCAGGAAGCGAATCTGCAGAGCTTTCTGGTAAGTCTACTTGAACACCGACAGTTAACAAAGGTGCCGTTACCATAAAAATAATCAACAAAACTAACATTACATCAACAAATGGTGTAACATTAATTTCACTCATAGGTTCTTTTGAGGAACGATTTAATTTAAACGCCATTTAAATTATAGTTAGAAACCTTTTTGAAAAATTTTCTAATTTTTCAGAATATTTTTTGGAGTCGTTATTAAATTTATTATAGGCGACAACTGCAGGTATCGCTGCTAATAAACCTAATGCAGTTGCAAATAATGCTTCCGCAATTCCTGGTGCTACTATAGCAAGACTAGTATTTCTTGAAATTGCTATTGATTGAAAAGAATTCATAATTCCCCAAACAGTTCCAAATAAACCTATAAAAGGTGCTGTAGAACCAACTGTAGCTAAAAAAGTAAAGCCTTTATCAATTTTTGCCATTTGTCTTTCAATCCCATTTTCTAAAAGTGCACTCATCCTCTCACTTAAGTTGTTTTTTGTTTTTTTCTTTAATAACCCCTCCATTGCATTTTGAAAAACTAACGTCATAGGATCTTCAAGTTTAGTTGGTAAGCTATTATATAAATTTTCAGCAGACTTAGAATTCCAAAATTTTTCCTCAAATTCTTCAGAAGATTTATTTATTTTTTTAAATAACCTAAATTTTTCTATAATTACCGCCCAAGAATATACTGAGCAAACTATTAAAATAATCATTACTGATTTTACAATTATGTCAGCTCTAAAAAATAAGCTAAATAAAGAAAAATCTGTGTTTGTGCCTAATTCTACAGCTTTTGCTGCTATGTCTGCTTCCATAATTACTCTTCACACTTAAATGTGTCATGAATTTGACTTGGATTACTCTCTTATTACTCTTCTTTATATGTTTCAAAGAAATAACTAGCTATTAAAATAGCATCTGCCTTATTAGAATCCTTTTTTCTTGATAGATGAGATGAGTAATAAGGAAAAATTTCAATTGCTCTTGTTCTACTTGCGTCTTTTTCAGAATTAATTAAATTAAAATATTTCTTCCACTTTGCAGGTCGAACAAAGTAGACTGAAAGCTGCATAGCGCTACAAATTCCTTTTAGTATTCCAAAAGATTGGCCAAAATTGAACATACTAGTAACTCCTTGACCTGGCATTGCTGTAACATGCTCTATAACAACCTTTATATTTTTTTTATCTGTATTTTTTATTTTCTCTGAAATTTCATTAAAAATCTGAGATCCATTTACTTGCTTTTTATTCTTTTTACCCTCAGTCATAGTCGGCATCTCTACCACATCTTTTATTGCTCCATCCTGAAAGAAACAAATTGACCCTGATATTCCTGGATCAATCCCTATTATTAACATCAGTTAACCTCTAAATTTACATTTGAAAAAATATTTTGTACATCATCATCATCTTCTAAAATGTCAAAAAATTCTGTTACCACATCTTTTTTTTCACTCTGAATATTTACACTATTTAGAGGTATCCATTCTATCTCTGTTGAAATAAAGTTAGCTATTGTTTTTTCTAAATTTTTCTTAACATTATAAATTTCACTAACAGGACAATGAATTTCATGAAAATCGCTATGAGATATGCACTCATCAGCTCCAGCATCGATTGCTAATTCCAAAATATTTTCCTCAGAGATTTCTTTTTTATCAATCTTAATGACTCCCAATTGTTTAAAATTATGAGAGGCAGATCCCTGTGTTCCTAAACTCCCTCCATTTTTTTGAAAAATTGTTCTTATGTTAGAGGCTGTTCTATTTTTATTATCTGTTAGCGTCTCCACTATAACAGCAATTTTATCAGGTCCAAATCCCTCATATCTTAAATTCTCAAAATTGGATCCAGTTGTTGCAGAAGATTTATCAATTGCTCTCTCTATATTGTCCTTTGGCATGTTGGCAGATCTTGCGGCTTGAATAGCGGATCTCAATCTTGGATTCATTGCAGGGTCTTTATCACCAAGTTTAGCAGCAACTGTGATTTCTTTTGATAATTTTGAAAAAATTTTTGAACGCTGTTTATCTGCTTTACCTTTTTTATGCTTTATTCCAGCCCAGTGAGAGTGTCCTGCCATAAATTTTATTTAATTTTTAAAAAAATTTCCATAAATATAACTCTCAATGTTATTTGCTAAGCCAGTATTTATATTACATTCAACCATAACGCCACTCAAAGTAGCATCACCAATAGCTGGAAAATGTTTAGTGGAGTTTTTTTTTAAAAATCTATTTAATGAATTTTCTTTATTCATACCAATGACTGAATCATAGTCGCCACACATACCAGCGTCTGTTTGATATCCTGTACCATTATTTAAAATTCTTGCATCATTGGTTGGAATATGAGTATGAGTTCCTACAACAAGCGTTGCTTTGCCATCAAAAAAATGGCCAATCGCATTTTTTTCACTTGTTATCTCACCATGAAAATCAACAACAAGTATGTCGTAATCTTCTGTTAATTTATTCTCATTTAAGAATTTCTTTGAAGCTAAAAAAACATCCTCACACTTTTTCATAAATACATTTCCCATCAAATTCAAAACACCAATTTTTATATTGTCATTTGTTTTATAAATATTAAATCCTTTTCCTGGTGCAGGTTCAAAAAGATTTTTAGGACGTAATAATCTTTCTTCTTTCTCAATATACTCCATAATTTCTTTTTGGTCCCAAACATGATTTCCTGTTGTGATAACATTTACTCCACAATTAAAAAAATCTTCACATATTTCCTTTGTTAGTCCCACCCCTTGAGAGGCAGCATTTTCACCATTAACAATTACAAAATCG
Organism: Pelagibacterales bacterium SAG-MED10; assembly: GCA_014654235.1. Classification (GTDB taxonomy): domain Bacteria; phylum Pseudomonadota; class Alphaproteobacteria; order Pelagibacterales; family Pelagibacteraceae; genus Pelagibacter. Next base: position 3,728 of record JACWDH010000001.1, read on the forward strand.
ATATTTTTTGATTTAATTTCACTTAAAAGATTGTTAGTCAACTTTGAACAACCAGCGATACCTACTACATCGCCCAAAAATAATATTTTCATTAAATAATCTCTTTCTCAGTTATAATTATATCTAATTTCTTATCATATTTGTTAACTGGTATAGTTTTTAATTTTTGAAAAGAAAAAGCAAGACCAACTTTTACTACTTTTTTGATCTTTGATATCTTTTGAATGTAACGGTCATAAAAACCACCTCCATAACCTAATCTATTTAATTTTTTATCAAATGCTACCAAAGGAACAAATAAGATATCAGGGTAAACTTTGTTGGTAGCGTCTGGTTCTAGGATGCCATATTTATTTATTAACAAAGGATCATTTTTATACCATTTATAAAATTCCATTTGATTTTTTTTTTTAATTTTTGGTAGTGAAATTGAGGAACCCCTTTTAAAAAAAAAATTTAAAATTTTTAAATCGTTAATCTCATAGTTTGATGGATAGTATCCACCTATAATTTTCAAATTATAATTTTTTTTTTTAAGATATGAATAAATATTACTTGGACTTATATTTATTGATTTTTTTGACTTACTTTTTCTTAATTTTAATACTTTATCTCTTAACTTTGATTTAATCACAAATTTATTGGGATAAATTATCTATTTTTGCCTTTTTGACAAAATTTGATATTTGGTCGGCTGCTTCATCGATTAACTGCTCATATTTTTTTTGATTATTTTCTATCTCAATTTTAAAGTCTTCATGATTTAAATTAAGTTTTTTTATCTCATCCTCTTTCTTATCTCGGTATTCATAAATTAAAGATTTAAGTTCTTTAAATTTATTTGACAAATCTTTGAATTCATTTTTTTTTTGCTCGACGTTCTTTTTAGTCTCATAATACTCATCCATTATTTTTACAGCTGTAATTAATAAAAGTTTGTTTTCACCTAGATTGCCTAAATCATTTTTTAAATTATTGAACTTTTGACTTATTTGGATTAGTAACTCCTCTAAATGTTCTTCTTGTCCATCCTCACAGGACAATATGAATTCTTTATTATTAAATTTAATAGTTACATTTCCCATTTATCAATTTCCTCCAATAAAGTATCTGTTTCTTGATTTAATTCATCAATTTTTTCAGAAAATTCGATTTGTTTTCTTTCTTCTTGTTTTTCTTTATTTTTAATTTCCTGTAATTTCTTCGATAGCGACCCATGCTCCTCTAATAGTTCTTTATATTTAATTTCTAATTCATTTTTTTCAATTTCTAATTGATTTTTTTGCTTACTTAAATTTTCAATACTATTTTGTAATTTTGGATTGGTTAGGTCTAAATTTTTTAATTCATCTAAAACTGAAATTAATTTTTTTTCTTTTTCGTTTATAGAATTCATATATATAGATATAGTATTAAATAGATTCTTCTTAGTCTAGTCAGGATAATTTTGAATAAACTACATAATGATTTGGCAAATTGCATCAGATTTTTATCAATTGATGCGGTTCAAAAAGCTAATTCTGGACACCCAGGTATGCCAATGGGTATGGCGGATGTTGTAACCGTACTTTTTAAGAATTTTTTAAGATTTAATCCTAAAAATCCAAATTGGATGAATAGAGATAGATTCGTTTTATCTGCAGGTCATGGATCAATGCTTTTATACTCTTTACTATTTTTAACTGGATATAAGAGTATTTCATTAAATAGTATAAAAAATTTCAGACAGCTAAACTCAATATGTGCCGGTCATCCTGAATACCATCCTAATTCAGGAATAGAAACAACAACAGGACCTCTTGGACAAGGAATAGCGAACTCAGTGGGATTTGCAATTGCAGAGGAAATTTTAAAAAAAAAATTAGGAAAGGATTTAATTAATCACAAAACTTATGTTTTAGCTGGAGATGGTTGTTTAATGGAAGGGATAAGCCATGAGGCAATGAGTTTAGCGGGACATTTGAAGCTTAAAAATTTAGTAATGCTTTTTGATAATAATTCAATTTCAATTGACGGTCCAACCGATCTTGCTGTTTCAGATAATTTTAAAAAAAGATTTGAGGGTTATGGTTGGAATTATATTTTAATAAATGGACATGATGAAAAAGAAATATTTAAAGCATTAAAAAATGTTCAAAAAACAAAAAAACCAACTGTTATTTCTTGTAAAACAAAAATTGGATATGGCTCACCAAATAAATCAGGTAAAGCCACCTCCCATGGAAGTCCTCTAGGTTTAGAGGAAATTGAACTTGTTAGAAAAGCCCTAAATTGGAATAATAAACCTTTTTATATTCCGAATAAATTTTTGAAAGAGTGGAGAAAAATTGGTCAAAGGTGTGAAACTCAAGAAAAAAAATGGATTAAGATATTTAACAAAAACAAAACAAAATTTAAAAGTTTAAAAAAAAATAGCTTAATAAGTATATTGAGAAGAGAAAAAAGAAAAGCAATTCTGGAGCCTAAAAATTTGGCTACAAGAAAATGTTCTGAGATGACACTTAATGCATTAACAAACCAAAATCATAACTTAATTGGTGGCTCTGCTGATTTAGCAGGATCTAATAATACAAAAACAAAATATCAAAAAATAATTAAACCTGGAGATTTTAGTGGAGATTATATTCACTACGGAGTAAGAGAGCATGCAATGAGTGGGATAATGAATGGTATCGCACTCTATGGAAATTTAATTCCATATGGTGGAACTTTTTTAATTTTTTCTGATTATTGTAAACCTTCAATTAGGTTATCTGCGTTGATGCAAAAAAGAGTAATATATGTAATGACGCATGACTCTATAGGACTTGGAGAGGATGGGCCAACTCATCAGCCAATTGAGCAGCTATCAGGTTTACGATCAATTCCAAATTTAAATGTTTTTAGACCAGCAGATAGAGTTGAAACAATTGAATGTTGGGAACATGCTTTAAAAAGTTCGAAAACACCAAGTATTTTATCTTTAACAAGACAGGGCCTAAATCCCATAAGAAAATCATTTACAAATATAAATAAATGTTCTTTGGGAGGCTATGAAGTTTTGAGAACCGATAATAAAATTAATTTAACAATATTTGCAAGCGGTTCGGAGGTTAATTTGGCAATCGAAACTAGTTATAAATTAGCCAAAGATAAAATATACTGTAAGGTTATATCAATGCCATCTATGGAGCTTTTCGATCAACAATCAAAATTATATAAAAATAAAATTTTAAACGAAACTAAATTTAAAATTTCAATAGAAGCTGGATCAAGCGATTGTTGGAAAAAATATGTAGGGAGTTCAGGTTTAACATTTGGAATCAATGAATTTGGCAAGAGTGCACCCTACAAAGATATTTTTAAACACTTTGGACTAACAGTTTCAAATATTGTCAGTAAAACCAAAAAAATGATAGGAAATTAAATATGGCAATCAAAATTGGAATTAATGGGATGGGTAGAATTGGTCGTATGATTGTCAGATCAATTTTTGAAAATAGAAATAAAAATTTAAAGATTCAGCATATCAATAACAGATCAAATTCAGAAACTGCAGGTAAATTAATTAAATACGATTCTATACACGGAAAATTTGATGCTGATATTAAATTTGATGAAAATAATTTGATAATAAATAAACAAAAAATTTCATTTTCTCAAGAGCCTAAGATCGAAAAAATTAATTGGAAAAAGTATGATGTTGACTATGTTTTAGAATGTACAGGTAAATTTAACTCAAGAGAAAAACTTGAAGCTCATATTAAAAATGGTGCAAAAAAAGTAATTGTATCTGCTCCATGCAAAAATCCAGACAAAACAATAGTTTTTGGTGTTAACGATAGCACCTTATCTAAAAGAGATAAAATAATCTCAGCTGCCTCATGTACTACGAATTGTTTGGCACCAGTTGTTGATGTCATTCACAAAAAATTTGAAATTGAAAAAGGTTTTATGACTACAATTCATTCATTTACTAGTGACCAAAGAATTTTGGACAATTCTCATAAAGATCCAAGAAGAGCTCGATCTGCAAGCCAGTCGATTGTTCCTACATCAACTGGAGCATCAAAAACAATAGGTGAAATAATTCCAAGTTTGAAAGGGAAATTAGAGGGTGTGGCGATGAGAGTACCTACACCAAATGTTTCTCTTGTAGAATTAGTTTTTTGTACGAAAAAAGAAATTAATATAAAAAATATAAACAATGAATTTGAATTAGCTTCAAAAAGAGAACTAAAAAGGATTTTAGAAATTACTTATGAAAAATTAGTTTCTATTGATTTCAATCATCATTCAGCCTCCGCGATCGTTGATGCGTCTTTAACAAATGTAGTTGGAACAAATATGGGTAAAATTTCGGCTTGGTATGACAACGAATGGGGCTTTTCTAATAGAATGTGTGATATAGCTGAAAATTTGCATAAAATTTCTTAATGAGAAGCATTAGAAACGAAGCAAGTCTTCATGATAAAAAAATATTACTTAGATTAGATTTAAATGTTCCTTTAGATAAAGAAAAAATAAGTGATACAACAAGAATAGATAAAATTCTTCCTACTTTAAAATTTCTTAATGAACAAAAAGCTAAAATTATTATTTTATCACATGTAGGTAGGCCAAGAGGTAAGGTTTTAAAAGAACTTTCTTTAAAACCAATTTGTGAAAATTTACAGGAACAATTAGGTTTAAGTGTGAAATTAATTTCACAAAATATTAATGAAATTAAAAATAAGAATTTCTTTGATAAATTTAATGAGAAAATCTTAATGTTAGAAAATATTAGGTTTTATGCAGAAGAAGAAAAAAATGACAATAAGTTTGCAAGACACTTAGCAAGTCTTGGTGATCTTTATGTTAATGATGCTTTTTCATGTTCTCATCGTGCACATGCATCAATTGTTGAAATTTCTAAATTCCTGCCTTCATTTTCTGGATTGCAACTAGATTTAGAAATTAACGCTCTTACTAAAATTACATCTGAAATCACAAAACCAATAACCTGTATAATTGGAGGGTCAAAGATTTCGACAAAAATTGAAATCATTAAAAATTTAATACCCAAATTTGACAATATTATTATTGTTGGTGGTATGGCTAATAATTTTATTGAGTATTTTGGTCACAACATTGGCAAATCTATTAAAGAAAAAAATTGTGCCCCGATAATTGAAGAAATTATTTCACTTTCGAAAAAAGAAAAATGTGAGATAACTTATCCAGAAGATGTGCTTGTATCTAAAGATTTAAATGGATCATGCAAAAAAAAAGAATTGAATGAAATTTTGGACAATGAAATGATTTTAGATATTGGTCCAAAAACTATAAATAAAGTAAAAAATATTATAAACTCAAGTAATACCATATTGTGGAATGGACCTGCTGGATATTTTGAAAACCCTAACTTTGCAAACGGCAGCATAGAAATAGCAAAAACAATAATTAATAATAATAAATTAAACAAAATTTTTTCAGTTGTTGGTGGAGGAGATACAGTTTCATTATTAAATAGTATAAAGGCTGTTGATAGTTTTAACTTTGTTTCAACTGCAGGTGGAGCTTTTTTAGAATATCTTGAAGGTAAAAAGCTTCCTGGTATAACCGCGTTAAATCAATAAATGTCAGAATTAAATAAAATTGCCCTAAAAATAATTTCTCACGGTAAAGGTATACTTGCTGCAGACGAAAGCAATGGTACTATGACTAAGAGACTTAAAGCGGTAAATGTAAATTCAACACCTGAAAATAGACTATTGTTTAGGGAAATTCTTTTCTCATCTGAATGCATGAAAAATTGTATTGGAGGTGTAATTCTTTACGATGAAACAATAAACCAAACAACAAGTTTTGGAAAATCAATCCCTGACCTAATTTCAGCCTCAGGCGCAGTGCCAGGAATCAAAGTTGATACAGGTGCTAAAGAATTAGCAAACTCTCCCGAAGAAAAAATTACTGAGGGTTTAGATGGCCTCAGAGATAGATTAAAAAAATATTATAAACTTGGAGCAAGATTTACAAAATGGAGGGGGGTTTACTCTATTAGCAATAAATATCCAACCAGGCTAGCAATAAATAGTAATGCTCATGCACTTGCAAGATACTCAGCTCTAGTTCAAGAAAGTGGTATGGTTCCAATAGTGGAGCCTGAGGTATTAATGGATGGAGATCATTCTGCGGATGTTTGTTTAAGCAAAACATCTGAGGTTATTAAAAAATGTTTTGAAGAACTAATCTTACATAAAGTCGATCTCTCAGGAATTATTTTAAAACCAAATATGATATTATCTGGAACTCAATCAAAAGAAAAAATATCTAGTGAAGAGGTTTCACACAAAACACTTGAGTGTCTTAAAAATTCAGTTCCTAGTGACGTGCCTGGGATTGCCTTTTTATCAGGAGGTCAGTCTGAGTCAGAAGCTACAGAAAATTTAAATTTAATAAATAAAAACAACAATACTAATTTTATTATGACATACTCATATGGAAGAGCTCTTCAGCAAAGTGCTCTTAAAGTATGGTCTAAAAATATAAAAGAAATTGAAGAAACTCAAAAAATTTTTAATCATAGAGCTAAAATGTGTACATTGGCTGCTCAGGGTGAATGGGTGAGCAAACTTGAGAGTGAATAAAAAAAAATTTATTTATCTTATTTCTCCTAACAAAATATATAAAAAATTTTTTAAAGATCTTCAAAAAGTCCTAGAAACAGGAAAAATTAGCTTTTTTCAATTAAGGCTCAAAAAATATTCCTTCAAAAATAAAATTTTAATCGGAAAAAAAATAAAAAATATCTGTAAAAAAAATAAAGTAAAATTTTTAATCAATGACGATCCAATACTTACATTAAGATTAGGTGCCGATGGCTGCCATTTGGGTCAAAAAGATATGAATATAAAAGAAGCTAGGAAGATAATTGGTAAACAAATTATAGGAATTACTTGCCATAATTCTATAAACTTTGCGAAAAAAGCTATTAAGGCTAAAGTAAGTTATTTAGCGTTTGGTGCTTTTTATTCTTCTAAAACTAAAAAGACTAATCATGTAGCGAATATCAAAATTTTAAAAAAGATTAAAAAAATTACTAAAACCCCAATTGTAGCTATTGGAGGTATTAATTCTGAAAACTATAAAAATCTGTTATTGAACAATGCAAATTTTTTAGCTATCTCAGGCTACGTTTGGAGTAATAAAAAATATAAACCCTTGGAAGCAATAGAGAGATTAAAATGAAAATTAACGCTGGTGAGATACGAGTTGGAATGCTTTTGGAATATAAGAATGATTTATGGCAGGTTTTAAAAACTCAGCATGTGAAGCCTGGTAAAGGTGGTGCCTTCGCACAAGTTGAAATGAAAAGTGTGGGAAAAAATACAAAGTTAAATGAAAGATTTAGATCAAGTGAAACTGTTGAAAAGGCCTCTTTGGATGAAGCAAAATTTAATTACCTTTATGAGGATGAAAATTATTATTTTTTTATGAACCCAAAAAGCTTTGAACAAATAGAAATTAAAAAAAATGTGGTTGGAGATCAGGGAAAGCTTTTATCAGAAAATCTTGAGGTTTCTATAAATTTTTATAATGAAAATCCAATTTCAGTTGAACTGCCTAACCAAGTAAAGTGTAAAATAGAATCAACTGATGTAGCTTTAAAAGGACAAACAGTTTCATCATCATACAAACCTGCAACTCTTAACAATGGATTAAATATTCAGGTGCCTCCATTTATTGAATCAGGGGATGAGGTAATAATTGATACAAGAAATTTAGAATACGTAAAAAAAATTTAAAATATGATTTCAATATCCTCAAATCTTAATGTTATGATAAAAGCTGTTGAGAAAGCATCAAAGTTAGTAATTAGAGATTTTGGAGAAGTTGAAAAATTACAAATTTCTAAAAAAGGTCCTAGAGATTTTGTTACAAAAACAGATAAACGTGTTGAAAGTATTATTATCGAAGAACTTAGTAATACAAAAAAGAATTACTCTTTCCTTTCAGAAGAGATTGGAAAAATAAAAAATAAAGATGAGGAAAATATTTGGATTATCGACCCAATTGATGGAACGACAAACTTTCTTCATGGTATCCCGCATTTTGCAATTTGTATTGCTTTACAGTCAGATAAAGAAATAGTCAGTGGTTTAATTTTTGATCCTATCAAAGACGAAATGTTTTTTGCTGAGAAAAATAAAGGTTCTTATCTCAATAACCAAAGATTACGAGTATCAAAAAAAAATGTCATAGATGATTGCTTGTTTTCGAGTAATCATGATGGAGTAAAATTTAGTAATCTTAATATACGCTACACCGGTTGTGCTGCTTTAGACCTTGCATATGTGGCTGCCGGAAGATTTGATGGATACTTTCATAATAATATTAATCTTTGGGATGTGGCAGCTGGATCACTTATGGTGCAGGAAGCTGGTGGTATAGTAAATGATCTAAATAAATTCAACAATAATGCAATTAATATCAGGGCCTCAAGTGATGGAATTAATGATAAAATGCTTAAAGAATTAAAGAACTTTTAATTGTGTTATAAATTTCCTTTGCTATAAGTCTCGTTATGAAAAAAAATATTCACCCAAACTACCACACCATTAAAGTAGAAATGACAGACGGTAGTCAGTTTGAAACTAAGTCCACATGGGGTGCTGAAGGAGACTTATTGAAGTTAGAAATTGATCCTAAATCCCATTCTGCATGGACAGGTGGAAAACAAAAATTAATGGATAAAGGAAGAATAAGTAAATTCAATAAAAAATTCCAAAATTTCAAATCAGAAAAAAAAAATTAAATGTCAAATGCACCCTTGATGCCAATGGCTACTGCTGTTTGGCTAGTTGAAAACACAACATTAACATTCAAGCAAATTGCAGATTTTTGTCAATTACATGAAGTGGAAATTCAAGGAATAGCAGATGGTGAGGTAGCAAAAGGTATCAAAGCTTACAATCCCATTATATCAGGTCAGTTATCAAGAGAAGAAATTGAATTATCTTCAGAAAATGAAAGCAGACCATTGCAAATTAAAAGTAGCGACATTGAAATATCAAATTCAGAAAAAAAAATAAAAAAATACGTGCCGCTTTCAAAAAGACAAGATAAACCAGACTCTGCATTGTGGCTTATCAGGCAGCATAATTTACTCAAAGACTCTCAAATTGCAAAACTTATTGGAATAACAAAAAATTCAGTTACTTCAATCAGAAACAAAAGCTATTGGAATTATAACAATCTAAATCCAAAAGATCCTGTTGCATTAAATTTATTCACTCAAAAAGATTTATTAGATGCTATAGAGAAAGCTGAAAGAAGAATAAAAAGAGAAAAGAAACAGAAGGAAAAAGAAAAACTAAGTAATCTTGCATCTGCATAATGAATAAAATTTATAGACATAAAATTATAAAAGTGATAGTTAACCACTTTTTCGGAGGTAATTATTAAAATAGAAGTTAAAGATAATAATATTGAACAAGCCCTTAGAGTTTTAAAAAGAAAACTTCAAAGGGATGGTTTTTTTAAAGTAATAAAATTAAAAAATACTTATGAAAAGCCGTCAGAAAAGAAAAAAAGAATTCTTCAAGAAAATATCAAAAGAGTAAAAAAATTAAATAAACTTAAGAACAGAATTTAAGTATACCGCGGGGTGGAGCAGTCTGGTAGCTCGTCAGGCTCATAACCTGAAGGTCGGCGGTTCAAATCCGTCCCCCGCAACCAATTCCAGACTAGATTTTAAAATTTGATTTTTTACTATCAACTAAAAAGGCTTTAACTGTTTCTTGTGTGAGTTGATCAAATGATTTTCCAAAATTTTCTATCTTTTCAATAATTGTTGGTGGCACTGTAATAATATGGCACCCCAATTGTTTTGCTTGTAAGTAATTATAAGGTTCTCTAACACTTGCCCATAGTATCTCAACGTTTTCAAATCTTTTTGCTAATTTAATACTTTTATTGAATTCTGGCACAGGATCTTTTCCCACATCCCCTGCTCTTCCAGCAAAAATTGAAATAATTACTTTTGTTTTTTTATTAATTAACTTTAAAATCTTTTCAGTTTGTTGAGCATTATAAACTGCAGTTATATTAAGTTTAATATTTTTATCATTTAATTCTTTGATAATTCTACCCATAAATTTACCTTTAGAATTTGAAACTGGTACTTTTACATAAACATTTTTTCCCCAAGTGTTGATCTTCATTGCTTGAATTTTCATTTCACTATATTCGTCTGCAAATACTTCAAGAGATACTGGTTTATTATTACAAATTTTAAGGATTTTTTGTGAATATGATTTGTAATCTTTTGCCCCTGCTTTTCTCATTAAGCTTGGATTAGTTGTAAATCCTTTAACGATTTTTTTTTTATTAAATTTTTTAATTTGATCTAATTCTGCAATGTCACAAAATATTTTAGTATTCAAATTTTTACCTATAGGTTTTTAGTAATGTCTTCTGTCATTTTTTTGGCATCTGCAAACAACATTAAAGTATTTTCTTTATAAAATAGGTCATTATCAATTCCAGCATAACCAGGGGACAAACTTCTTTTTACAAATAATACAGATTTACATTTTTCAACATCAAGAACTGGCATTCCATAAATTGGGCTTTGTGGGTCTGTTTTTGCGACTGGGTTTGTTACATCATTGGCACCTATTACAAATGCTACATCAGCATTTGCAAAATCGTTATTTATTTCCTCTAATTCAAAAACCTCGTCATATGGAACATTTGCTTCAGCTAATAATACATTCATGTGTCCTGGCATTCGTCCTGCTACAGGGTGAATTGCGTAAGAAACTTTTATGTCATTTTTTTTTAGAGTATCAACCATCTCTCTTAAAGCGTGTTGTGCTTGTGCGACAGCCATTCCATAACCTGGAACAATTATTACCGATGAAGCATTTTTCATTAAGAAAGCAGCATCATCTGCGTTTCCACTTTTAACTGGTCTTTGCTCTTTATTTTGCTCTGAAGCTGATTGATCTGTGGCACCAAATCCTCCTAAGATAACATTAAAGAATGATCTATTCATTCCTTTGCACATTATATAAGATAAAATTGCTCCAGAGGATCCTACTAATGCTCCAGTAATTATTAATGCAGTATTTTCTAAAGTAAATCCAATACCAGCTGCAGCCCAACCTGAGTATGAATTTAACATTGAAATCACAACAGGCATATCTGCTCCACCAATTGGAATTATTAATAAAAAACCAATTAAAAATGATATACAAAGCAATATCCAAAATAAATTCGATGACTGGGTTGAACAAAGTAGATAAGTAATAACAATTATCGAAATTAGAATTAAAGCATTTAGTGGATGTTGACCTTTAAACGTTATGGGCGATCCTGACATTATCCCTTGTAGTTTTAAAAATGCAATAATTGAGCCTGAAAAAGTTATTGCACCAACTGCTGCACCAATTGACATTTCAATCAAACTACCAAGTTTAATGTTTCCAGGTGACCCTAAATTAAAAGCTTCTGGATTTAAAAAAGCGGCTATTGCAACAAACACAGCTGAAAGACCAACTAAACTGTGAAAACCAGCAACTAATTCAGGCATTGCTGTCATTGGAATTTTGTAAGCAATAAAAGCACCAATTAATCCTCCTATTAAAAAAAAGATTAAAACCACTACAAACCCAGTTGAAAAATTACCGATGGATAAAAATGTGACTGTAACTGCAATGGCCATGCCTAAAATTCCAAAGAAATTTCCTTGTCTTGATGTTTCAGGTGAAGACAGCCCTCTTAAGGCTAGAATAAATAATACTCCTGAAATTAAATAAAATATGGCTGATAAATTTGCTGATAACATTATTTATCCTTTTTCTTTTTTTTATACATTGCAAGCATTCTTTGCGTTACTAGAAAACCGCCAAAAATATTAACTGCAGCTAATGATATTGCTAAAAATCCAAAGATACTTGAGGTATTAAATATAGTATCAGAATTTCCGGCCAATCCTGCTATAATTGCCCCAACAATTATTACCGATGAAATTGCATTAGTAACAGACATCAAGGGAGTGTGCAGTGACGGAGTTACACTCCATACCACGTAGTACCCAATAAAAATTGAAAGGATAAAAATACTTAATCTGAATATAAAAGGATCTATTTCCATTATTTAATTAAAGTTTTCTCAATTATTTCATCATCTAAATTAATATTTATTTTTTTATTTTCCTTATCATATAAATTTGAAATAAAGTTAAATACATTCTTGGCGTATAAATTTGATGCAGAGGTTGGAAGTTTGTTTAAAATATTACTCTCTCCCATTATTTTAACACCATTTCTATCTACAACCTCATCAACTTTAGTGTGAGCTGTATTTCCCCCTTGAATAGCTGCTAGATCATAAATTATCGAACCAGACTTCATATTTTTAATCATATCTTCTTTAATAATTATAGGTGCTTTTTTTCCTGGAATTAAAGCTGTACAAATAACTATATCAATTTTTTTCAATGTTTCTGATAATAAATCTTCTTGCTTCTTTTTAAAATCATCTGAGGCTTCTTTAGCATAACCTCCTTCTGTCTCTAAATTTTCTGAACCTTCGACTGTTAAAAATTTGCCCCCTAAACTTTCAACCTGTTCTTTTGAAGCCATTCTAACATCTGTTGCAAAAACAATTGCTCCCATTCTTTTTGCTGTTGCAATTGCTTGTAAACCTGCCACCCCTGCGCCAACTATCAATACTTTTGCAGCTGGTATTGTTCCTGCTGCAGTCATCATCATTGGAATTGCTTTTTCAAAATTGGCAAACGACTCTACTACAGCTTTATAACCTGCAAGATTTGCTTGAGAAGATAATATATCCATAGATTGAGCTCTTGTTATTCTTGGAAGTAATTCTAGTGAAAAAGTATTAATTTTTTTTTTTACTAGATTGCTTATCCTATCTTTATTATCATATGGGTTTAAGACACCTATAAAAGTTTGATATTCTTTTAATAAAGAACTTTTATCATCATTTAATAGTCCTAATTGCACAATAACATCTGCATTAGTTATAATTTCTTTTTCATCTTTAAAAATTGATACCCCTAAGTCTTTATATTCATGATCTTTAATTCCAAGATGACTTCCATAATTTTCAGATAAAGAAACTTCAAGACCAAGTGATATATATTTTTTTGCAATCTCTGGAGTAACTGCTATTCTTTTTTCAATTTTTTGATTTTCTAAGATAGAAGCAATTTTCATACATTAATCTTATAGTAAGAATATTGCCATTAAAACTAAAACGCTGATAACTGCGACAGTTCCCCATAATACAAACTTTGCAAAATTATTCCAGGTGTTTTTATGGTTTTCATTGTCCATAAAAATTATTTCTGTCTTGCTTTAAATTTAGGATTGGTTTTGTTAATTACGTAAACTCTTCCTCTTCTTCTGACTAATTTAGAATTAAGATCTCTTTTTTTTATAGATTTAAGTGAACTTTTAATTTTCATTTTTATGAAGCTGTAATAAACGAAGTTATGTAATCTTTCAAATGGATTTTTCCATATCTTTGAATAATTTTATTATTTAGGGATATTTTAGTTAGAGCTGAGGCATAACGCTCTCCTGGTCTGGCTTTCAGCAATTTAACTTTTTTTTTAAACATTTTAGCTACTTGCATGATTGAATAAGACTTTCTATGAGATATGCTATAGTGAGCGCATTTCTTTTTAATCCAAGCCTCATAGCAAATATCAATAGTATCCTGAATATGAGTAAATTTTCTAGTTTGTGTACCTGGCTTAACTACCGTAAGTTTTTTATTTTTTTTGAATTGACGCTCAAAAATACCTATTACGGTTGCCATTTCACCAGTTTGAATGTGTCGTGGCCCGTACACGTTAAAAAAATAAATTACTTCAAATTTAAAGTCAAACCATTTTTTTAAATTTTCTAATAATTCTAAATTTTTTGACTTTGTGAATGCATATGGTGATAAATTTCTATCTTCTCCTTTATTTCCTAAACTTGCAGATGTTGCAGAATAAACTAATTTAATTTTATTATCTAAACAAAACTTAAATACAGCCTGAGTGCCGAGTGAATTTGATTTAAAACACTTATCAAAATTGTCAAAACTTTGAAAAATTCGTGCAAATTCACCAAAATGAAACAAAGAGTGAATTTTTTTTTTAAATTTAAATAAAATTTTATTTATTTCAGATGAGTGCCCATTTATATATTTTACTCTTTTATTATTTAGATGATTTTTTTTTTTTCCACTTGAATAATTATCTAAACTAATAATATTCATTTTCGTTTTTTTTAGAAGATATTCAATTAAGTTAGAGCCTACAAAACCAGCTCCACCAGTAACAATTATTAAATTTTTCATGAGAGTTTTAGCCTGGCAATGTCCTACTTTCCCATGCCTTAAGACAAAGTATCATTGGCGCTAAAGGTCTTGACTTCCGAGTTCGGAATGGGATCGGGTATTACACCTTTGCAATAATCACCAGGCGAAATATTCATATATGTTTTCATAATTTTGTAAATAGATAATTAGACTAGAAATTATCTTTATTTAGTAACCTTATTTTAATATACAGAATTCATGGCTAAAAAAATTGCTCTGATTACTGGTGTGTCTGGTCAAGATGGTGCTTATCTTGCAAAATTTTTATTAAATAAAAATTACAAAGTAATTGGATCAGATAGAAGATCTGCCAGAAATAGTCAGTGGCGCCTCAAAAGATTGGGAATAGATAACAAAATAATCTATGAAGAATTAGAAATGGGTGAACTTTTTGATATCGACAGGTTATTTAAAAATTATAAATTTGACGAAGTTTACAATCTTGCAGCTCAATCATTTGTCGGATCTTCTTTTTATAGCCCTTTAAATACTGCCAATATAACTGGTTTAGGTGTATTGAGAGTTTTAGAATGTATACGAACTCTTTCTCCTAAAACAAAATTTTATCAAGCATCGTCATCAGAAATGTTTGGTGATGTTTTGGAAAAAATTCAAAACGAAAATACACCTTTCAATCCTCAAAGTCCTTATGCAGCTGCAAAGGCTTTTGGTCACTTTCTTACTTTAAACTACAGAAAATCTTATAAATTATTTGCAGTTTCAGGAATTTTATTTAACCATGAGTCTCCGTTAAGAGGAGAGGAATTTGTAACTAGAAAAATAATTGTTGGTTTTATTAACATATTGAAAAAAAAAAAAGCTTTTATTGAATTAGGAAATATTAATGCAAAAAGGGATTGGGGATATGCAAAAGAATATGTTGAACAAATGTGGAAAATGTTAAACCAAAAAATACCAAGAGATTTTGTTATTGCTTCAGGTAAAACTTATTCGATCAAAGATTTTGTTAATGAAGTTGCAAAAAATTTAAAAATGAAAGTAAAATGGAAAGGAAATGGATTTAATGAAAAGCTATATATGAAAAATAATAATAAAATAATAATCAAAATTAATAAAAAACTTTTTAGACCTTCTGAGGTAAATTATGTAAAAGGAAATATTACAAAAGCAAAAAAATATTTAAATTGGAAACCTAAAGTAACATTCAAAAAACTAGTAGAGATAATGGTTAAAGAAGAATTAGAAAATTTAAAATAAATTGACTAAAAAAATTTATATTTAATTATAGTTATTAGGGCAATAATACCATCTGAAAACCTTATTTTTTTTCCCTCAGAAAAAGTTCTGCCGCTGTATTTAATCGGAACTTCTGTAATTGAAACATTCAAATTCGATAATTTTGTTGTTAACTCTGGACAAAATGAAAAACCAGTTTCACAAAGTTTTATTTTTTTAAATATCTTAGATCTTACTGCTTTATAACATGTGTGAGCATCAGTTAGGTTTTGATTATTCATTAAATTTGAAAATATAGTTAACATATGATTCGCAAATATTCTGAAATTAGATATAAAATCTTTATTACTATATCTCTCTTTGTTCAAAACTCGAGACCCATAAACAGCTGAATTTTTTAAATTCTTAAAAGAAGTCAAAATTTGTTTAAAATCTTTTGGATGATATTCTAAATCTGCATCTTGAATTATTACGATATCGCCCTTTATAAAATTTTTTGCACTAATTATGCACGCACCCTTGCCGTAATTTTTTTTATGTGTTATGATTTTATATTTACTTTGAAATTTGAATTCTTTAATTTTTTTCAAAGAATTATCCGTTGAAAAATCATCAACAATTATAATTTGTTTTTTAATAGTTTTTTGCTTTTCAATTTTTTTTAAGATCTTTAAAATTGTATTTTCTTCATTATAAACAGGTATTATAATAGTTAACATCTTCTATATGATTGGTTTTATTTTTTCTTCTTTTGTAACTATTTTAGGCTATTTTTTAGTTGGCAAAATATATTCTAGTATCAATTTTAATACAAATAAAATCAACACTTTTGAAAAGCTTATATATGGTTTTATAATAATATCTTTTATTTCTGTATTAATAAATTTTTTTTTTCCTTTGAATAAATTTATAAATACATTTTTTTTATTTATACTTATTGTCATTTTTTTTCTTAAAAAAAACACTATCTCTAAACAAGAAATTTTTACTCTTGTTTTCATATCTTTGCTCACATGTATGTTCATTGCTTTAGATACAATAAATAGGCCAGATGGAATGATTTATCATTATCCATTCTCAAAAATTTTAAATGAGGAGAAAATAATTTTAGGAATATCTAATATCCATTTTAGATTTGCACATAGCTCTATTTTGCAATACTCTTCGTCTATAAATAACAATTATCTTCTAGGTGATTTGGGTTTGATTATACCAACAGCTAGTATTTATATTTCAATATTACTTTATATCTTAAGGGAATTGTATTTTTCATTAAAAAAAAAAGATTTTAGTTTATCAAAAGTTTTTTTAGTTCTTGTCACTTTTTATATATCTTATAAAATAAACAGATATAGTAAGATTGGAAATGATGACATTGGTCATTTAATCTCTTTTTTAATCGTCTATAAATTTTTAAATTTTAAAAGTTTCAATATTAACAATTTTAAGTATTTATCTTTACTATCTGTCTTTGCAATTTCCAATAAATTTTCTTTAATTATATTTTCTCTTTTTCCACTTATAATGTTAATTAATAATAAAAAATATTTTAATAGAATTATTTTTTCATTGCCTTCTTTTTTTTTGGTAATTTGGTTTTTTAAAAATTTATTAGTTTCAGGTTGTTTTTTATATCCTATTAGCCAAACCTGTTTGGAAAGTTTATCCTGGACCAATACAGAAGTTATTGAGCAGCAAAAAATATCTGGAGAAGCTTGGGCAAAAGATTGGCCAAATTATATAGATCAAAAAAGTGGTATGGAAGATTATGTTAAAAATTTTAAATGGTTAAATACATGGTCTAATAATCATCTAAAAATAGTTTTAAAAAATATTATCCCTTTAATGTTTATAAGTATTTTAATAATTTTATATAATGGAAAGAATTATTATAAAAAACCAATTAATATTTTTGATGGTAAGATAAGTTATACTATTTTAATTTTATTATTAGGCACAATAATTTTTTTTCTAAAGTTTCCTCTTTATCGTTATGGTTACTCCTACCTAATATCTATAATAGCATTAATAACTGTGATTTTTGTTGACAACAAAAATAAAGTTAAAATGTTGAATATAAGTAAATACACAATAATTTTTATATTAATTGCTTTGCCAACAAAACAACTTTTAAGGTATTACAAATTTTTTGGAGAAAGACCAATTGTGCCTCAATATACTGATATAAATTTAAAATTAAAAAAAATAAATATAGACAACAATTTTAATTATTATTTAAATGATGAATCTCAATATTGTTGGTATAATAAACCAATTTGTACATACTATGAAGTTAAAAATATTAAAGTTGAAAAATTTAAATCTTATATAATCCTTAGTTTAAAAGAAAAGTGAAAGTAAAATAACAAATAATAATATGGTAAATAATATTTTGATAATTGTTGTTTCATGCTTTTCATTATTTTTTATTTTAAATCATTATTCATACAGAATTAATCTTCTAGACTTACCAAACTCTAGAAAGCTCCATAAAAATCCTGTACCCTTAATAGGTGGTATTGTAATTGGTTTATGTTTAATTTTGTCAGTATATTTATTTGATTTTAAAGATCACTATTACAATATTATATTAAGTTATTCATTGTTGATTGTAATTGCTGGAGTTTTAGATGATTTTAAAAATTTAAGCGCAGGAAACAAACTCGTATTACAGTCTTTACCAATTTCAATATTAATTTTTAAGTATGATTTTTTTGTAAAAGACCTTGGCTTTTATACATATGTGGGTTTAATTGAACTAGGTTCTTTTGCACCAATTTTTACACTTCTTAGTATCTTTTTATTTATTAATGCTTGCAATTATATTGATGGCATTGACGGCTCTCTTGGATTAATTTTTTTAAGCTCAATTATGTTATTATATTTTAATATTTCAAATAAAGATTTAGATATAAGTTACTTTTACTTAGCTATATCTATTCCGGTAATTATATTCTTATTATTTAACTTAGCATCTTTTCTTCCTAAAATTTTCTTGGGGGACTCTGGAAGTTTACTTCTTGGTTATTTATTGTCCTGTTTATTAATTATTTCATATAATAAGTACCAAACACATCCAATCATTATAGCGTGGAGTGTGAGCTTGATAGTTTATGACTTTCTTTTTGTAAATATTTATAGAATTAAAAACAAAAAAATCATTACCGAACCTGGAAAAGATCATATCCAACATGCGTGTATTAAATATACAAAATCTAAAATCAAATCAAATGCAATTATTGTTGGTTTGAATACATCTTTTGCAATTCTTGGGATTTTATTTTATAAATATTATAGCCCTTTGGCATCATTAATATTGTTTATTATAATGTTTTTGGTTTACTCAATTTTTAGATTTAAATTTTTTAATTAATTAAATAGTCATGAAAGTAAGTATAATAATTCCATGTTACAATGAATTAAATTTCTTAAATTTACTTATAGAAAGAGTTCTTGAGCAAAAAAATATCAATAAAGAAATAATTCTAATTGATGACTTTTCAAATGATGGAACTAGAAATCTTATTAAAAACTCTTTATCTAAAAAAGTAACTAAAGTAATTTATAATGAAAAAAATTATGGCAAAGGTTACTGTATAAGAAAAGGTATAATTGAAGCATCAGGTGAAGTAATTTTAATTCAGGACGCTGACTTGGAATATTCTCCATACGATTATGAAAAACTTTTAAAACCTATTTTTGAGGGTCATGCAGATGCTGTATATGGATCAAGATTTAAATCTGGTGAAATTACACGAGTTTTATATTTTTGGCATTCTCTAGGAAATAAATTTTTAACACTTCTATCTAATATGCTAACAAACTTTAATCTTACCGATATGGAAAACTGTTATAAAGTTTTCAAATCAGAAATTTTAAAAAATATTGAATTAAAAGAAAATCGATTTGGTTTTGAACCAGAAATAACTGCTAAATTATCTAAATTGAATGATATAAGACTTTTTGAGGTGAGCACAAAATATTATGGAAGAACTTATAAAGAAGGAAAAAAAATTACTTGGAAAGATGGTTTCGTAGCAATTTATTGTATAATTAAATATAAAATATTTAATTAATATTTTAAAAATTATGAATATTTTAATCTTGGATCCTTATCCAAAAAAAAGTTATAGAATATCAAAAGATACTTCTGGTGGGTATGGCACTGGTAACGATTTTGGGGATAGTTTTTTACCTAAAACACTCAAAAAGCTATTAATTAAAAATTCTAAATGGCCACCTCTATTTGCAGCTTATACATATTCAGTATTAAAAAAAGATAGACACAATGTAGTTTATGATGAAGAGCTCCCAAAAAATTATGAATTTTTTGATCTAATAATAATTATTTCATCTATAGTAAGCCATGAAACAGAAATAGAGTTAATAAAAAAAATAAATAATAAAGTTAAAATTTTTGTTATTGGTCCTTTTGCGTCAAATAACTCAGAAAAATACCTTAAATACAATTTGTCTATTATAATGGGTGAACCTGAAATATTTTTTATCAAAAATAAAGACTTTATAAATTTTTCAGAGAAAAAATTAATTTCTCATGATGTAAAAAATTTTAACTTAGATGAATTACCTTATCCTGAATACGAAGAAATGGGTTATGACCTAAAAAAAATTAACAATTTATTTGGTAGAGGTAAAAGTATACCTTTAATAGCTACAAGAGGGTGTCCTTTTTCTTGTTTCAAATACTGTGTTTATCCACTTCAACAAGGAAGAAAAATTAGACAAAGAAGTATAAAAGGAATTATCGATGAAATAAAATATTGGAAAATAAAATACTCAGTAAAAAATTTTATATTCAGAGATCCTGTTTTCTCAATAAACAGAAAACATACTGTTGAATTATGTAATGAGTTAATTCAAGAAAAAATTAATATTAATTTCATCGCCGAAACCCACTTAAATATTTTAGATAGTGACTTAATAAAATTATTGAAAAAAGCTGGTTTAACAGGAATTAAAGTAGGAATTGAAAGTTTTGATGAAGAGGTTATTCAAGAGGCTAATCGTCATACTGCTACTAAAGATGATCAACTTAAAAAAATAAGAGAATTGGAAAGAAATAAAATACAAGTTTCTGCAATGTTCATACTTGGATTTCCTGCAGATAACCCAAAAACTGTTATGCAAACAATTAATTATGCAAAAAAATTAAATACAACATATGCCCAGTTTAGTGTTTGGACACCTTATCCGGGGACTCCCGTTTTTTTTGAATATAAAGATAGGATTATCACAAATAAAATGGAAGATTTTGATCAATATCGCTTAGTTTTTAAACATAATGTTTTTTCAAAAGAAGAAATAAGATATTATTTAGATAAAGCCTATTCTAACTACTACTCAAGATTAAAATGGGTTTTTAAGTATATATTTTCAAAAAACGCAATTTATTAAATGAACATAGTTATAACAGGTGTAACATCTGGGTTGGGGAAAGCATTAGTAAATCAATTTCAAAAAGATATTAAAACAAATATAATTGGAACTTATAGAAGTAAACAAAAATTAAGTTTATCTAAAAAAAAAATTTTTTTATTTAAATGTGATTTTTCTAGTGAGAAAGATGTAAAAAATTTAATTAAAAAAATAAAAAAATTTGGTAAGATTGATTGCGTAATTAATAATCATGCCTCTCTTGGTAATTTAGATTATAATCCTAAAAAATTATTTTTTTTAAATTATTGTTCAATTGAATATTTAATACTAAAAATATTTAAAAATATTAAAAAGTCTAAAAAAAAATTAGTAATAAATATTTCTTCCCATGCTCATAAAAATATCGCTGTGGAAAAAAAAATCTATGAACTATCTAATTGGGATATTTATAAATTATCAAAACTTTCTTTAATTTTATTTAGTAAAAAATTATCTAATCTTGGCTTAAATTCTATAAGTATCAATCCTGGTAGAATGAAAACAAACTTTGGTAGTAGTCATTACCTTAGTTTTTTTATTTGGTTGTATTTATTTGTAATAGGTAAAAATCCAGAAAATATAGCTGAGAAAATTTATAAAATTATAAAAAATAATAATTTTAAAAATGGCTGTTATTATTCAAATTTTAAGATTAATAAATTTCCGACTCTAAATAAAAAATTAAAAAATTACATCAAAAACACAATAAATATTTGCAAAATTAAGAATTAATTTTTTTGCAGCTTAAATTCCCAATTTATTGAATTTTTTATACTAGAATTCAATGAAATTTTGCGTCTCCATTTAGGAAAAATTTTAGATAAGAGTTTTGAATTTGAATATATTGCTTGAACATCAGATGGTCTTTTTTTGAGAAAATTTATTTTAAATTTTTTTCTTGTAAACTTTTCAAACTCTTTAACAATCTCTAAAACGGAATAAAATTTATTGTAACCACAATTAATAATTATAGACTTATTATTTTTTAAGTATCTAGTACACATCAAATGTAATTTTGCCAAATCATTTACATCTATATAATCTCTTAAACAAGTTCCATCTTTAGTATTATAATTATTTCCAAATATATTTATCTCATAACTTTTTTTAATTACACTTAAAGATAGTTTTTTAAAAAGACTATCACTCATAATCTGCCCATTTTGCAATTTTGGATCTGCTCCTATCACATTAAAATACCTTAAAATTGCATATTTAAATTTACCTTCTTTAGAATACTGTTTTACTAGAGTTTCAGCAAAAAGTTTTGTAAGTCCATAATTATTTTTTGGTATTGTGCTATCCTTTTCAGATACACTTTTTTTTGAGGAATCCCCATAAACTGCAGATGTAGATGAAAAGATAAAATTTTCAATTTTTTTTTGTAAAGCTATTTTTAAAATATTTTCAGTTCCAATAACATTGTTTAAAAAATATTTATTAGGGTTTTTTTGAGATTCATCGACTTTAATTGAAGCAGCAAAATGAAAAATAGACTGAATTTCGTATTTTTTCAATTTCAATAATAATTTATTATAATTGAGTATATCAATATTTATAAAGATTGATTTTTTATGAATGAGCCTTCTGTGACCTGATGATAAATTGTCAATAATTATAACCTTAAATTTTTGTTTTATTAGCTTATTGACTACTATACTTCCTATATAGCCGGCTCCACCAGTTACTAAAATATACTTTTTATAATTTTTCTTCATTTTTATAATTTGTTTTCATGTTCATAATACCAACTAATAATCCAACGCTGTAAATAAATATATTTAAAAAATAAGTACTAAATATCGAACCAGTAGGTCTTGGTAAAAAAATGACAATAATCAAATAAATTAATATTAATCTATCTTGAGAATATTTTAATTTATTTATATTTAGATATATCAATAAAATAAAGAATAAAACAAAAGGCAAAAAACCTAACAAACCTGCGTCTACTAAAACTTCAAGATAAAAATTGTGAGGATGTGTAGTACATACTTTTTGATCTTTAAAATTTTTTTCATATTCTACACAATTTATTCTGAAAGATTTTAAACCGTTTCCTAAAAAAGGTTTTTGTTTAAACATATAAATACTTGCTAAATAATGTTTACTCCAAGGATTATTTTCAATTAAATTTAATTCTTTTTTACCTGACTCATTTTCAATTATAAAAAGTTTTACTAAATCTGTAGAATATCTTTTTAAAGTTTTTGCTGGTAATAAAAATGACGTGAAAAGAACTCCAATTATAAGCAAAGTAAAAAAAATTAACCTGTTTTTTTTTGAATTTAAAATAATGTAATAATAAGAGATACAAAATAATAAAGTCAAAAGTGTAGCTGATCTCTCACCAGTCAATATCACAACGACTAGAAGAAATATTGGTAAATACTTTATATATTTGTTTGTAAAAAATTTGTTTATCAACAAAAAAAATGGGATAATGATAAAAGAAATATATCCCCCTGATATCAATTCATCTTTAAACATACCTCCAAATCTAGCACATTCACTATATATGTTGCACATTTCGGGTTTAAATCCAAAAATATTTTTACCAAAAAAAAATTGAAACATAATGTCAAGCATAAATACTAAAAAAAAGATTGATAAAATTATAAGATATTTTTTTGAAAATTTGTAAGCCTCAAGATTAGAAAAAGTTTGTATAATTGCAATTAATAAGATCGGAATTTTGAGTAAAAATATAGATTTATAAAAGTTTGTACTTACACCAAAAGCTAAATAAGTGCTAATGATTAGAATAATTATAGAAAAAATTAATAAAAATAAATTATAATTTTTTACAAAACCTATTTGTTTTGAAGATATGTTTATTAAATAAACAAGTGTAATTAGTGCTGATATAATATTAATAGCCAAAGATCTAAAGAAAAATATTATTGGAAAAATTAAAATTAAAAAAATTAATAAATCATTATTAAACTTTGAAAAATTACTCATTAAATCTTCTTTTGTTTATTATTTAATTTATTAAAAATAATTATTGATGGATAAATTAAAATTGATGATATTTGAAAAACTAGTCTATCTAAGGATGTAGATATGTGCCACTCGAGTGGTAAAGACGTATATATATAAAATATAAAAATAATGCCAATTAGAACAACAAACAGTAAAAGTAAAATCCTAATTAAATCAGTCTCATATTTAGAAAATTTTTTTTGATTTAAATAATAATAAGCGATTAATGGGATTGATAAAATTATGATTAAATTTTTGAAAAAAACTTTAATAAAACTTACAATAATGAATAAAATACTATTTAAATCAACTTTCAAATTATAAATACTTTCAAAACTATAATTATCTGTTTGAAGACTCATATTAATTTCAAAATAATATTTATATATTAGGAATTTATGGAAAAATAGTATTAGTATCAATAAAGAATTAGTAATTAAAAATTTTTTATCTTTATTAAAAAAGAAAAGAGAAAATAAAACAATAATAGAATAAATATTAGCTTCATTTTTAATCCAAGACAAAATAAACGCTGTTAAATATAAAAAGATTAAATTTTTATTAGATTTTGTATTTAAAAAAATAATAAAATAATGAAAAAAAATTATTAGTAATGAGAATACTAAAATATCTTGATAGCCATTAAACAAATAATTTGTCTTAAAAACATAATAAATAATCAAACTTAAGAATATATAATCATAAATATTTTTTACTTTATAAAAAGACAAATAAGCACCAATGGAAATAAAAAATATTATGCTATATATAAATCTCCCATAATGTTCAAAATCAATAATTGAAAATTTCCAAAAAAAAGCCCAAAGATATGAACCTAAAAAGGGATAATTAGGCATGGTAGTATTTATTGGATCGAGATTATTTTTAAAATAATAAGCTTTTTTAAACCATATCGCCTGACCATCAAAACCTAAATAAATGTTATTTGCTAATTCAAAGTTAAAAAGAATAGTTAATAATAATATAATGAATATTTGGTTAAAATTTTTTTTAAATAATAAAAAATAGTAACTAAGTTTAGTTAATAAACTCAAAAAAATTAAAAAACATAAGATGTACAAAGGAATATATAAATTTAATCTCAAAATAGAAAATAAAGTCATTATAAAAAGAAAAATAGTTAAGTTATCGATAGTATAGAGATTAATATTATAATTATTACTTATGTTAACAAAGCCAAATTTTGGCAGTAAAATAAAACAATATAAAATTATAGTTGAGCTAATTAAAATAAATAATTCTATCATAGAATAGATAAAAAATAGCTGTTATTTTCTTTTAAAATTATTTTATAATTATTTTCTTTGATAAGAGAATCTACTTTATCAAATGGTTCGTCTATAATAACAATATATTTATATTTTTTAATTTGATCAAAACTTAAATTATTAAAATCTTTTAGATTATAAATATATTTAGGTTTAAATTCAGTTAACCAATGAGGTTCTGCCATATCATAATTATAATAAATAAAATTTTTATTTAATTTATAATTGCTATTTATTTGTTTTATAAAACCATAACCTTGTTTATCATAATTTCCATAATTTATTATCATTCTTTCATCATAATTTTTTGAAAAAATATCATAAAAATTCTGAAATAAATTTAAGTGAAACAAAATAACGAAAAGAAAAAAAATATTAATTATTTTTTTTTTAGATATCATAAAATAATTTTAAATTTTATTTTCAATTAGAAGGTTATTAAAACAATTTTTCATTTCATTTTGTGAAAACTTAGATAAATAATAAGTATTAATATTTTCTATTTCATAATAGCATTTTGTTATAATTTTTTGCCAAGGAAAGACCTTATATTCAAATTGTTCTTTGTTTATAGTATTTTCATCTACATCAACATAAACTACTATTTTTGGTGGTTTCATTAGCAATTCTTTTCGATAAATTTTCTCTGTTTTCTCATTAATTACTAAATTTGACAAAAAAAATTTACTACATGGTGGTTTGCCAGAATAAATATGAAGACTTCCAGAATTCCAACCATATATACTTTGAACACACGAGTCATCATCTAATAAACTTTTAATTTTTTTGAATCTATCTTTTTGATAAAATTCATGTTTAAAATTTTTTGAAAAGAGGTCAATATTTTTTGAAATTTTATAAAATTCTGATTTTTCAAATATTATAATATTAATTATAACACTTATTGTTATCATTAAACATGCTAAAAAGTTATTTAAGGTAAATGAATAACCTATTTTAAAATTTGAATACACTTTAGCTATTAATGAATAAAATACTAAAATAAAAAAAAACCAAATTGATAAAAAATAGTGATCATATGGTACTTTAAATTGCCAGGTAAATCCTACGAGCATTAATGAAAGTATTATTAATAAAAAAAGAGATTTTTCTTCAATTAAATAATTCTTCACTATATTCACTAATATTCTTTTTTTATTAATTAAATAAATTTTAAAAATAAAAAAACAAAAAAATAAAAAAAATATATTTAAATGTAGAGCAAATGACCAAAAAGTTTTTATTAGGTGATATGCATAAGAAATAAATTTTACATTGAAAATTTGCTTTTTAAAATAAATTACACCAATATAATCACTTAATATATTGTTTTGATATAATAAAAATATTGTTAAAAATAAACCTGAAGACCAGCCTAAAATTAGTTGTGTAAATAATTTTTTCGAATTTAATTTTTTATAAAAAGATAATATAATAAACGCAATTATGCAAAAAAAGTAAACTTCCTTAATTTGTCCAGCAATAAAACAAAGTAAACCAATTATAAACCATTTAATCTGAGTATCTTTAAAGTAAAAGAAAAGATAGATAGATAAAAAAATAAAAAAATTTCCAATTATTTCTGTTGATAAAAACATTTCAAAATGAGAACTCGTAATAGAAATAGTTATTGAGAAAAAAAATATATAGTACGAGTAAATTGTTTTACTAATTTTTAATAGAATTTTATAAAAACAATAAAAAAATATTGTCAATAATACGAAATTTAATATGGCTAAAGAGTAAAGGGAGTAACCAAAAAAAAAAATCCAAACATATAAAAAGAATATTGATAAAGGTGGCTTTATGTCAAAATAATCTTTGTAAGGCAGACCATAATTCTCAAGTAAAGCTACTGCAGGAGATAAATAAGATGATAAATCATGATTTATTGATTGTGGCAGAGATATTAATTGAACTAAAATAGAAAAAAAAAGAGAAGAAAAGATTATTAATATATTATTTTCTATTATTTTATTTTTCATACTAATCTAAAAAATTTTTTTATGATAAAATTAATTAGAGTTAATAGAACTTTTACATCCATCTTACTTTTGTGTTTTGCTCTATTTTTAAAATTAATTCTAATAATACCGATATTACAAGTTTTATTTACTGAAATAAGATCAATTAAAATTTTGAAGCCTTTTGCATAAAGTCTCGGAATTGATTTTATTAATATTTTTCTCTTTATCAAAAAAAAGCCACTCATCGGGTCAGGAATTATTTTTCCAAGTGTAAAAAATATTATTTGTGTCAAAATTTTTGATGCCGTAATTCTTATTGGACTTAAGCCTGTTATTTTTTCAAAATCTCTACATGCAACAACAATATCTCTATTTTTTTTATTTTGAACTTCAATTAGTTTATTTATATATTTTGGATCATGCTGTAAATCTGCATCCATAATAATAAGATTTTCATATCTACTTTTGTACGCCGCTAAAATAACAGATTTTGATAGATTATTTGAACCTCTATTAATTATATACTTCACATTTTTATTTTTAATTTTTTTTAATATATCAATTGTTCCATCTTTAGAGTTATCATCTGCAAAAATAATTTCATATTTTACAAAAAGATTTTTATCTATTTCTTTAATAATATTGAGTATGTTATCTCTTTCATTTAATGTGGGTATAATAATTGAATACTTTTTCATGATATCTTTAATTGCTATTATGACAAACTTAAATTATTTCTTAGTTTTTTTTAACTCAGAAATAACATAGTTCGGTTTGTTGCCTACAAAATTATAAATTCTATTTAATGTATATATTTGTATAGAAGAAATTAATATTTGAATAATACCAAAGAGAAGTATGAGAATGATAATTGTGTTCCATCCATCGACACTTATTCCATTTTGAAAAAAGTCATACACAATATAAAAAATATATCCTAATCCTATAATAGACAAAAAAATGGCAATCATAAAAAGGGTAAAGTAAAATTGTGAGAAGAAATTTACTACACCAGTTAATCCAAATAAAGTTTGTTTGGTAAAATTATATTTTGAAACTCCTGCATTTCTTTTTTGAGGTGAATAGCTAATATATTTTTTTTTAATACTTAACCAATGTATTAAACCTCTTAAAAAATTATTTCCAAATTTACTATTTACAACTTTGTTTCTTAAGCTTTTATTAATAATATAAAAATCAGATGACCCATTTTCAATTTCAATATTTACTAATTTTCTAAAGAAAGAATAAAATCTTTTAGATAAGAAACTTTTAAAAATATTTTCGTATTTAGTTTCATCTTTTTTCATTTGCACTAAATCTGATTTAGTATCAACTATAGTCTTAATCATTTTTGGTAAAAATTTAGGATCATGCTGAAGATCCGTATCCATGACAATATAATAATGAGAATCAGTATTTTCTAAACCAGCAAGTATAGCATTCTGGTGTCCATAATTTTTATTAAATGAAATAAATTCAACATTTTTATTTTTTTTATGTATTTCTTTAATAAACATTAAGCTTTTATCTGTACTGCCATCATTAATAAATAAAATATTCAAGTTTTTAATTTTTTTTTTAATAGGAATAATTTTTTTAAAAAATAACTTTATGTTTTGCTGTTCATTATATACAGGACAAATTACTGTAATTATTTTCATATTCATTTATAACATTAATTAAATTTAAATTAAAACTGTAATTATAAAACGAATAATATTTTAAATCATTTTTACAAATATTAAAAATTATGTGTGGTATTTTTTTTTACTCTGAGAAAAATAAATATATAAAAAAAAAAATTTTAACAAAAATTATAAAATTTTCTGAAAAACGAGGTTTAGATAATCTAGGTGTTTGTTTTAAAAATAGTGATATTGAAATACTTAAAAATAATATTTTAGAGGAAAAAATTTATAATTCAAAACGATTTAAAAATATAATTTTAAAAAAAAATAATTTTGCTTTTGGTCAATGTAGGCTAGTGACAGATGGACCAAGATTTAAACAAGAATATAATCAACCCATAATTACAAGTAAATTTATAGGGACACATAATGGCATAATATTAGATTATAGTAAGAATGAATATTCTGAAAATATATCCTCTGAAAATGACACCAGAAATTTCTATCAAGATCTAACAAAAACTTATTTTGAAAATCCTTCTGAAATTGAAAATTTTATAAAAAACAAAAAAGGAATAATTAATATAATTTTTTTTAGTTTAGAGGATAACCGATTGTATATTTTTTCTAATAATGGATCATTGTATCTTTATTTTGATAATGAAAGAATTTTAATTGCATCTGAAAGTTTTTTTTTAGAAGAAATAAGAAAAAAATTTGGTTTAAATGGTTCTATAAAAAAAATTAATATAAATAAACTTTATTATTACAATGAAGATTTATTTCAGGTTGATGTTGTTGAAAAAAATAAACAGTTTCAAAAAAACTCTACTTTAAAAGTATTTAAAGAAAATAATAAATTACAAATTAATAATTTAAAAAAATGTACTAAATGTATTTTACCAGAGACTTATCCACTAATAAAATTTAATAAGCAAGGTATATGTAATTATTGTGAGTCTTACAAAAAACAAGAGTTTTTAGGAGACGATAAATTAATTCAATTAATTGGGGATAAACAAAAAAAGATTCTTTTTGGTTTAAGTGGAGGTAGAGATAGTTGTTATGGATTATATTACTTATATGAAGTTTTGGGATATAAAAATATAATAACATATACTTATGACTGGGGATTAACTACTGACACTGCTAGAAAAAATATATCTCATTTTTGTCAAAAGTATAAAGTTGAAAATATTATTAGATCAGCAAATATTTCAAAAAAAAGACATTTTATAAGAAAAAATATTTTAGCCTGGCTTAAAAAGCCTAATTTAGGAATGGTTCCACTTTTTTTTATAGGAGATAAACCATTCTTGTATTACGGAACTGATTTAAAAAATAAAACGAAATCAGATGTTACAATACATGGAACAGGTTTTCAGTGTGAACAAATGGAATTTAAAGTTGCGTATTGTGGAATTGATCAGAAATTAAAAAATAACGTAAGAATGTATGGCTTTGATTTTTTAAATAAATTGAAATTATTTAATTGGTATGCACTTCAGTTCATTAAGAACCCAAAATATATTAACTCCTCGCTTATTGATAATATTATTGGATTTTATTCGAGTTTCATACATAAGGATAAGGCTGTCCATTTATATAATTATGTAAAATACGATTCACAAAATATAGATAAAAAACTTAATGAGATCGGATTTATTAGCGACAAGGCATATGGTAACAATCAATGGAGAGCTGGAGATGGACAGACAGCATTTACAAACTATATATATTATAATTTAGGAGGATTTTCAGAATTTGATAATTATAGATCTAATCAAGTCAGAGAGGGAATATTATCAAGAGAAGAAGCTATTAATTTAGCAAATGTAGATAATCAACCTCGACTTGATACTATCTCTAATTTTTGTAACCTAATTGGGATTAATACAGAAGATTTGTTGCTAAAAATTACAAATATAAAAAAAAGATTTTGAAAAAAAATTTTAATTACAGTTTAGATTATATATTTTTTTTTATTGGCTCTTTTTTTGCTCTATTATGTAACTTGTTTTTAGGCTATTTCAGCGTTGAAGACTTGGGGCTTTTTAATAAATCTTACGCAATATTTATAATTTTAGGACATTTATTTTTATTCTCTTCTCACGAAAATATAGTTAAAAATCTTCCAGTAACTGAAGATAGAGTAAAATATCTATCTTCTATATATTTCATTGTTGCTTGTTGCTGTGTTTTAAGTATTTTTTTTTTAATTTTTATTAATGCAATTTTAAGCAATAATGCTTTATTTAATGAAATCAATCTTTTCTTTTTAATATTTGCAATTCCATTTTTTATAATTAATAAAGTTTTTTTTGCAGTCTTAAATGCTGATAAAAAATTTCATCTCTATTTTTTTTTAAATTGCCTTAGACCTATATTAATTTTTATTTCACTATTAATCCTATTTTATAACAATATTAATATTAGCAATGTCTTTGTTATAACTGAAATTATACTTTTAATATTAAATATGTGCCTATACAAAAAATTTAAAATAATTATTAAAATAAATAAATTAGAATTCAATATTATTAAAAAAATCTTCATATTTAATTTTTTAAGTTTACCACATAGCCTGCTTTCATATTCTTTTTTAAGGATAGATATTATAGTGTTAAGTTTTTTTATGAGTTTGGAAGAGTTGGGCTATTATAGTTTAGCATCTATGATTATAGAGGGAATTTACCAATTATTAACTATGATGAGAGATAGATTAAATCCAGATATAGCTTTAAAGTTATATTTTAAAAAATATAAATTAAATTTATATTATAAAAAAATATTTATTAATGTTATTTTGTTTTTTATAATTTCTTTAATAACTTATTTTATATTTTTCCCATTATTTTCTTATTTTTCAAATTACGATTATGCTTTATCAAAAAATATATTTTTAATAATTTCATTAGGTCTATTTTCATTCTCTATATCTTCATCGTTTGAGCATATTTTTTTGATGAATAACAAACCACATTATCAGAGTTTGTATATAATTTTTGGAAACTTATTAAATATTATATTAAATATTATATTTATTGAAAAATTTGGTTTATATGGAGCTGCATACGCAACATCAGTATCTTTTTTATTTTTATCACTTATAATTTTTATTTATGCATCAAGGGTTTCTAAACAAAATTAATAAATCCTATTTAGTTATATTGGTGTTACTAATCTCACCAAATTTATTTAATAAGTTAAATCTTATAGATAATCATGAAATATTTTCAAATTTAAATCTTTTTAATAATTACATTGAATTTTTAAAAGGACATCCAGAAATTATTACAAACTTCACAACTACCACTTATAGACCCTTTTTTTATATGATAAAAGGAATTGAATTCTTTGCATTTAAAGATACCTCTTTTTTTTATTTTTTTGTAAGAAGTGTAATTTTTATAATAATTAGTTTGATATTTTATGAAATTGCTTACGTTTATTTAAAACAAAGTTTAAATTTAATTTTATTATCTCTATTTGTATGTGTGAATCCTTACTCTCATGATATATTTTTTCGAGCTGGACCTCAGGAAGTTTTTGTTTTAATTTTTTTTTCATATATTCTTCTTATATTAGTTAAAGATTTTAATAATTTAAAAATATCAAATAATAGTAAAATTATTTTTTACATTTGTTTATTGCTCATGGGTTTAACGAAAGAACCTTATGTAATATTTTCAATAATTTTTTTAATTTACACTTATCTATTTTCTAAGAGTTTTAAATTTAAAAAAGAAATTTTGTTATTGATAGTCATAAATTTTTTCATTTTTTTTATAATTTATAAACATTATTTACTAAATGGTCATACATATGGGGCTAGCAATAATTACTCTTTAAATTCAGGTATAATTTTATTATTAGATTTTTTTAAAATTTCAAAAATTCATAATATATTTTTTATTTTGCAGGCTTTTGTTATATTTCTTAATTTTAAAAAAATTATTAATAAATATTTAATCTTAGTTATATTTATGAATATTTTTTATTTTTCAAATTTTATAATAACTAATGGTTGGGTAATTCACAGATATTTCGTGGTATACTTAATTTGTATATTTTTCTTACTACTTTCTATTTTTTATACTTATGAAAACTCATCTACAAGACCATTTAAGAAATATATTATTTATTTTTTATTATCTCTACTAATTTTAAACATTTATATATATATTGATAGGGCAATTTATAAAGTTAAAATAAATAGAAATTTTCATAATAATATTTATAATAAAATACAACAATTCGAGATTTTAGAAATTAAAAAAAATTTGGTCAATGATAGAGAATATTATCTCTCTTTAGTAATTTTTCTAAAAAATTTATATCCTGAAAAAAAAATTACCTTAAAAAATAAAACTGATGCTAGTGAAACACTAATAAAAAAAATAAATTATGAAAATTTATACTCAATAAAATTTGAAACAGAAAAGATATTTGAATTTAAATTACAAAAAAAAGCCTGCTTTTATCTTAAAAAAATTGACACAGATGATTTTTGTGAGGGTGAAAAGATAATAATTAAATAAATTTTTATGGTCTATTTTTAACGAGAAAATCATTAATTGCTATTTTGAGTCCTTTATCAAAATCGGTTTTTGCTTTCCATCCTAGTTTTTTTATTTTTTTTGAGGAAACAATTTTTCTTGGAGTTCCATCGAGATATCTATTTTGATCAAAAATTACTTTTCCTCTGTAATCCAAATGATTAGCAATTATTTTTGCATATTCTGATATAGTTTTTTCAAATCCACTCCCAATATTTATTAAAAATTCTTTATTTTTGCTTTTAATCAATGAAATGACTCCATCTGCTACATCATCAACATACGTTACTTCTCTTTTTGGTTTACCTGTTCCCCATAATTTGATTTGTTTTTTTTTTTTTACTTTTGCCTGATAAATTTTTCTTATTAATGCAGGAATAAAGTGAGAATTATTTAAATCATAATTATCATTAGGACCATAAAGATTAGATGGCATAACACTTTGATACTTTGTACCATACTGCTCATTAAAACTTTTGCACATTTCTACCCCAGCTATTTTTGCTATTGCGTAAGGTCTATTAGTATCCTCTAATTTGCCACTTAAAAAATATTCCTCTTTAATAGGTTGAGGACACTCTCTTGGATAAATACAGCTAGATCCTAAAAAAATTAATCTTTTAATCTTTGCTTCATAACTTCCTATAATAATATTATTTTGCATGCTTAAATTCTTTGATATAAAATCTGCTTTATACGTAGAATTAGATCTAATACCTCCAACTTTTGCAGCACAATGAATAACGATTTCAATTTTTTGTTTCTTTATAAATTTTTTAACTTTTAATTGATCTTCTAAATCTAATTTTTTTCGATTAATGGTAATTAAATTTTTGTAATTTTTTTTCTTTAAATATCTTACAATTGCAGACCCCACCATACCTTGATGGCCAGTTATAAAAATTTTTGAGTTTTTATTCACTTTACTTTATTTTAATAACTTTAATTCGTAATCAATCATTTCTATTATGAGCTGGTCTAATGAAGTGGTTGGTTTCCATTTTAAAAGTTTTTTTGCTTTTGAGTAATCCCCAAGTAATTTATCAACTTCTGAAGGTCTATAATAATTTTTATGACATTCAATAATAACTTTTCCATTAAATATTGCCTTGGTTTTTATACCTTTTCCTTTCCACTTTATTTTTAAATTGAGGAATTTACACACCCTATTAATGAAATATTTTACCGAATAGGTTTTATTTGTAGCTATTACTAAGTCAGTTGGAGTTTTCTGTTTTAACATAAGCCACATAGCATAAACATAATCTCTTGCATGACCCCAATCTCTTTTGGCTTCTAAATTTCCCAAATATAGCTTTTTTTGAAAACCATACTTTATCTTGCAAAGAGCTTTAATGATTTTTTTCGTAACAAAAGTATCTCCTCTTACTGGACTTTCATGATTAAATAAAATTCCATTAACTGCGTAAATATTATAAGCTTCTCTATAATTAACTGTCATCCAATAAGAAAAGACTTTTGATACTCCATAAGGGCTTCGTGGATAAAAAGGAGTATTTTCATTTTGAGGAATCTCTCTTACTTTACCGAACATTTCGGATGTACTTGCCTGATAAAATCTAATTTTTTTTTTAATATCTTTAATAGCCTCTAATATTCTTAAAGTTCCAAGAGCATCAACATCGGCAGTATATTCGGGTACATCAAAGGATACTTTTACATGAGATTGTGCAGCTAAGTTATAAATTTCATCTGGTTTATATTTGTGTATTAAAGTTTTGATAGATGAACTGTCAGTTAAATCTCCATAATGAAGATAAAAAACTCTTTTTTTTTTAAAATTATCTTGATAAATATCATCAATTCTATTGGTATTTATAGATGAACTTTTCCTTATTACACCATGAACAACATATTTTTTATTTAGTAAAAGCTTTGCAAGATAAGAACCATCTTGACCTGTGACACCAAATATTATAGCGGTTTTTTTTTTCATTTATTGTATATGAATAAGTTCAATATTTGTTATTTATTGTTGAAAAGAAGTTATGTCAAATTATAAAATCAAGTTAGCAGAAAATACGATTGATAAATCTGAGAAAAACAATTTATCAAATTGGATAAAAAAAAACGATTATTACACTAAAGGGAAGCTAACTCTTAAGTTTGAACAGGAATTTGCAAAAAAATTGCAAAATAAATTTTCTATTTTTGTTAACAGTGGATCATCTGCCAATCTTTTAATTGCAAAAGGAATCCAAGAACTGCATAAAAAAAAGAAAATCAAGATTGTGCTACCTTCAGTTTCTTGGATTACAACAGTTATGCCATTTGAACAATTAGGTTATGATATTAAACTTCTAGACTGTAGTACTTATGATCTTGGTTTAGACGTAATTAAATTAGAGAATATTTGCAAAACATTTAAACCTGAGTATGTGTGTGTGGTACATGTGCTGGGTCATTTAAATAATATGCAAAAAATTATTCAACTTAGTAAAAAATATAAATTTAGGATTATAGAAGATAACTGTGAAGCAATAGGTTCACATCACAAGAAAAAAATAAGTGGTTCATATGGTTTTGCTTCTTCTTGTTCTTTTTATTATGGTCATCAAATAACAACAATTGAAGGTGGAATGGTTTCTACCAATGACAAAAAACTTAATGAAATTATGATATCTGTAAGATCTCATGGATGGGCAAGAGACATTAATAAAAATATAAAAAAGAAATATGAAAAAAAATATAAAATTGATGAAGTAAGATCGCTTTATACTTTTTACTATTCAGGGTTTAATCTAAGATCGACTGAAGTAAATGCAAAATTAGGGCTTTCTCAAATCAAAAAAATAAAAAAAATAGCTCTTAAGAGAAATAAAATATTTAAATTATATTCAAAATATTTGAAAGATTTTTGGATACAAAATTCTAATACAGATCTAATTTCCAGTTTTGGATATGGTACTCTGGTTAAAAATAGAACCGAAGTATATAAAGAATTAAAAAAAAACAAAATTGAAAGTAGACCTCTAATCTGTGGAAATATTGGTTTACAACCTGTTTGGTTAAAAAAATATAATAAACAAAAAAATTTACAAAATGCTGATGTAGTTCATAATCATGGGATATATCTTCCAATACACTACAATATTAAAGATAAAGATGTAGAATTTGTTTGTAAAATATTTAAAAAAATTGCAAGACCAATCTTTTTTAATACTTAAAAAAATAATCTATAATTTTGAAAAATAATTTTTAAAACAATTATGGATATTTAAATTAATTACTTGATTATTTATAATATTAAAAATTTTTTTTCTTAAAATATAGAAAGATATATTTAAATTGTCCTTTTTTAAGATGAATACAAAATCTGCAGAACCTAGAAATAGATCTTAAAAAGTTTTTTGAAAGAAAATAAAAATAGCTTTTTTTTTCATAATTTTCTAACATTATCTGTCTCAATGTATTATCATAAAAATTATAAAATTTACTCTTTTGCCTTGAGTGTATTCTAAAAACAGCAACAGGTTTTTCTGTGTCTAGTTTAAAATATTTTTCTTCAGATAATCTTAACCAAAATTCTAAATCAAAAGACTGTCTCATATCTAAAATATATCCATATTTATTTAATAATGTTTTTTTAAATATTGTGCTTTGATTACTGACAACCATACCTTCATAGGATAAACTAAAGCTATTAACAAAATTAAAATTTAAAGGTCTTAAAAATTTATTTTTTAAATTCCTAAATTCTATGTTTCCATAAATTATATTTGCATAATTATTTTTTTTTGAAAAAGAATAAAATTTATTAAAAGCATCCTTTAGGTAATAATCATCAGCAGCTTGAAAAGCTAAAAACTTTCCTTTAGCAATTTTAAAACCATAATTTATTGCTTCTGCTTGACCACATTTTTTTCTTATATAGATTAATTTTTTTTTAATTTTTTTTAAATATTTTTTAATTATTTTATCTGACTCATCTACTGAATAAGAGTCTATGATTATAATTTCAAAACTATTAAATTTTTGGTCTAAAATACTATCTATACATTGTGATAGAAACTTACCTTGATTTAAGTTTGGTATGACTATAGATATAAATATGTTTTCGTTCATTTTAGCAATAGCTTATGATTAAAGCTTTATTACTATTTACCAAATATTCTAGTAGAAAAATATCTAGAATTTTTTACTTTTTGCAATTTTTAATAATTTTAAATTCAATATTTCAGCTTATTTCTGTTTTGTCTGTTGCGCCTTTAGTTGCACTTTTATCAAACTACAATTTAGAAAATTATATTCATTTTGAGAAATTATTTGCTTTATTAAAATACTTTAATCTTGATGTTACAAAATCAAATCTTTTAATAATTTTTTCTGGATTAGTTTTATTAGCATTCATAATAACTAACATACTGACTGCAATAGTATATTCACTACAGCAAATTATTTCACAAATGGTAAATGTAGAAATATCTGGAAAAGTAGTAAAAAATTTTTTCTCTCAAAGATCATCAGTAGGTATCAAAACTAATTCTTATTACTTTAAAACTCTTGTTGAAAAAGAAGTAGATCAAGTAATTTCACATGTGGTTACACCACTTGCTGATCTAAATGGAAAAATTTTTCCACTAATAATGATTTTGTTTGGACTAATATATATAAATCCAGCTGCTACGTTTCTAGTTTTTATTTTTTTATCATTTGGATATTTAACAATATATTTATTGGTGAAAAGAAAACTTAATATTAACAGTAAATACATTTCAACTTATGGATTATTAAACATAAAGATAGTCGATGATTTATTTAAAAGCTTTAAAGAGTCAAAAATTTTTAACTTTGAAAACTATTTGATCAACAATTATCTAAATTTTAAAAAACAATACTCGACAAGAATAGCATATAATTTAATTTTGCATGGGGCACCAAGACATTTTTTTGAAATTATTGCAATAGCAATAGTTATTAGCATAATTTATTACTTTTCATTAAATTCAAATCTTTCTAGCTCACTTCCAATTGTTGCAATTTATATCGCTGCTGGATATAAAATTATGCCAAGCCTTCAGTCTATACTATTTGCAATCTCAAATATTAAAGGTGCACGCTATTCTTTAGATAATGTTTTTAATGCAGTAAAAAAAAAATCTACAAAAAAAACTTTAAGAAATTTACATAAAATTGATAGTATTAAAATTAAAAATTTAGATTTTTCGTTTTCAAATCATGATATATTTAAAAGTGCAAATATTGAGTTTAAAAAGAATATTTCCACAGGTATATTGGGAGAGTCTGGAACTGGAAAATCCACATTAATAGACATTTTATCAG
The DNA here is from genome assembly GCA_014654235.1 of Pelagibacterales bacterium SAG-MED10. Lineage (GTDB taxonomy): Bacteria > Pseudomonadota > Alphaproteobacteria > Pelagibacterales > Pelagibacteraceae > Pelagibacter. The sequence continues at coordinate 42,460 of JACWDH010000001.1, forward strand.
GATTTAAAGATCCAAAAAAAGCTAATTTTTATGTTAACAAAAATAAAATAAATTTAAAAAAATTTGATGTACTTGAAAATCTTAGCTTAGTTCCTCAAAATATTTATTTGATGAATGAGAAATTAATTGAAAATATTACTTTTAAAAAAAAAATCAGTGATGAGGAATACTTGAAAGTTCTTGATATTTTAAAAAAGCTAAATTTAAAAAACTTCTATTCAGGTAATAAGATAAAAAATAAAAATATCAAAGAATTTGGTAAAAATATAAGTGGAGGACAAATACAACGTCTTGGTTTAGCAAGAGCAATGTTTAAAAATTCAAGTATTATAGTTCTTGATGAGTTTACTTCTTCTTTAGATAGGAAAACTGAAAAATTAATTTTAAATAATTTAAATAATTTTTTTAAAAATAAGATTGTTATAATTATTTCACATCAAAAAAGTATAATTGATTGGTGTAAATCAGCTTATGAAATAGAAAATAAAAAGTTAATTAAAATTAAATAAATAATTTACTAATTTATTTTCAAAGTTCTTAATCTATTAAATATCATCGCTGATGAAAAAAAAAGAAATTCCTCTCTAGGCATAAAACCTGAAAACATGGATTCTATCAAAAAATATATAAATATAAGATAAAAATAAATACTCACTTTATCATTTAAAATAAAATTAATCTTCTTATAAAGGTAGTAAAATGGGCTAGCAATCATGATACAGAAAAGGAAAAAATATAAATAGCCTATTGAATAAGTTTCTAATAATAAATTATGATAAAAATTGGTTTCCACAACAGTTGGTGAACAATCATCGAGTAGACATTTGTAATTTGATACACGATCTGAAGCAGACTTATCATAATTTCCACTTTCGTGACTAATAAATGAATTATAAAATCTAGAAATCGTATCTCTTGATTGATCGACAAATTCAGAAGAAGCAAATTGAGTTATGAGGCAGAAGATTAAAACTGATATGAATATCGAAAAAGGAGTTTTAAATAATTTTTGTCCAATAATTATTGTCAAAATCAAAGATATAAAAGGACCTCTTGAACCTGTATTTAAAAAAATCATAAGAATAATAAAATAAATAAAGATAATATTTTTTTGATTTTTAAAAACAGTTAATAATCCTAAAATAACTACCGCTAGATAATTTGCAAAACTTATAGGGTTTAGGCTTACTGATCCTATTCTGAATCCATTGTGATAAAAATAATTTGATGTGTCTGTTCTAATTGTTTCATCTTTAATTTCAAATAAAATCGTATAGAGAACTGAATTATTAATATAAATATAAATAATTAAATAAATTATTATATTAAAAAATAATATTAATGTTAAATATTTTATAAAGTTAATATCAAATTTATTTTCAAAATAATTTGAAAAAAAGAATGGTATAAATATCGAAATTATAAATATTATAAAATTAAAATATGTATAATTTTGTAAAATCGATATTGAAAAAAATATTAGCAGTGATGTAAAAAAAATATGTTCAAAAGATACATTTTTTTTATATGAAACAAAAAATATCAATAAAATTGAAAAAAGAAGTAATGAGTACCTTAGTAAAGAAAAGAAAAAATTTTCAATTCCACTTAATAAAGATAATCCTACTAATATAGGGTAGGAAGTAAACAATATTATTAGAAATAATTTTTCATAAAAAAATTTATTTAAAAACTTATTCATTAAAATTTGTTAATTAAGTTACAAATTTTCTTTAAATCTTTTTTTTTTATATTATGGAAAGTAGGGAGTGATAAAACATTCTGATAAGTTTTCTTACTTATTGTAAAATCACTATTTAAATTTTTTACGTTTTCATGATTTTTATAACATGGTTGTAAATTTAATGGATAAAATAATTTTCTTGTTTGAAAACCTATCTTTTTTAATTCTCTACTAATTTTGCTAATATTTTTTGCAGTAATATTAACAAACCAGTGTAATGGTTTAATGCTTTTGTCATTTAAGTGAAGTTTGATTTTATTCTTATCATTTATATTCTTGCAATAAAAATTAAAAATTTGATCTCTTTTTTTTAATATTTTATCGAGTTTATTTAATTGAGATATACCTAAGGCCGCTTGTAACTCAGTAAACATGAAATTAAATCCTATGGATTGGTGCTTAAAAATACCTTTTTTATCCCTTCCATGGTTTTTTAATTTATATATTTTTTTTGCTAAATTTTTGTTGTTAGTGATAATAATACCACCTTCACCTGTAGTCATAATTTTATTTCCGTAAAAAGAAAACCCACCACAATCACCAAAATTTCCTACATGTTTATCTTTATATCTTACTCCTAGTGCTTGGGCAGCATCTTCTATTACAGCAAATTTATATTTTTTTTTAAATTTTATTATTTCTTTCATGTTGCAACAATTTCCGTATAGATGAACAGGAATTACAGCCTTGGTTTTTTTATTAATTAATTTTTCTAATTTATTTATGTCTATACACATGTCATCTTGGTTCACCTCACAAAGAACTAATGTTGCCCCCGTCATTAACACTGCATTGGAAGTGGCTATGAATGTCAAATTTGGTACTATAACTTCGTCACCTGGACCAATATTGAAAGCTTTAAGACAACAATATAATCCTGAAGTCCAATTATTAACAGAAATTGCATATTTTGAACGTGTATAACTCTTAATTTTATTTTCAAAAATTTTTGTATACTTATCTTCAGTTACATATTTTCTAGCTATTACTTTTTTTAAGATTTTTAAATCACTTTGATCAATAAAAGGTTCTGTCTGAATGATCATTTTATTAGTATATATACATTAAGTGAAAAATAAAAAGACAAATAAATTTATAGGTATTAATTGTTTAGATGTAGATGATAAATATGTGGGTGGTATAAACACATTTTTATATGGAATATTAGATGGACTCGATAAAAATAATTATAATAAAAAAATTATAATTTATTGTAGTAACAAAAATTATACTAAATTTGAAAAATACAAATCAAAGTTTAAAATTAAGAAGTTTGATTACAATAGAAAATTTTATTATTTTTTTTATGTAATATTATCATTTCTAAATTTTGAAAAATTATTCATATCTACAAATAAATTATTTACTAAAAAAATTTTTGATGAAATATATAAAGAAACATGTGTTCTTTATACTCCAACGAGTGTTTTGACTAGTTATTTTTTTAAAGGGAAAAACATTGTTTCACCACATGATTTTCAGCACATATATTATAGAGAAAATTTTAATATTTTTAGACTTAAATATCGATACTTGAGTTATAAATTAACAATTAAATTCTCAGACCTAATTCAAGTTAGTTCTAATATGATAAAAAACGATGTCCTTAAAAATTACAAAATAAATAGGAAAAAAATTTTCTTAATGTCTGAAGGAGTAGATCTGGATGAGTTCAAAGCTAAGAATAATAAAAAAAAAAATTTAGTGTTTTTTCCTGCCTATTGGTGGCCTCATAAAAATCATAAATTTATAATTAAGTGTTTTATGAAACTAATTTTTAAAGAAAAAGTAAATTGTAAATTAATAATGTGTGGTGGAATTAATTTTACTGAAAAACAGAAAATGTTAAAATTACAAAAAAAAACACAAGGTAGAATTTCTCATATTGGCATAGTGTCTAAAATGAGCTTAATCAATTTGTACAGAAGATCAAGGTTAGTTATAAGTCCAGCAACATATGAGTCTAGTTCACTCCCTATTTTAGAGGCTATAGCTTGTAACACACCTGTGATTGCATCAAATACAAAACCCAATATAGAATTAAATAAAAAACTGGATATTACGCTTTATAAACTAAATAATTCTAATTCGTTTATTAGATCATTTAAAGAAATTTGGTTTAATAAGTCAACTTACCGTAAACAAACTTTTTTTAATAAAAAAGCTTTAAAAGAATATTCTTGGAAATTAATATCTCAAAAATATTTTAAAATATTTTTAAAATTATAATGATATATTTTTCGATAATTACTGTTGTTAAAAATGGCGAAAATTATCTTTACGACTGTTTAAATAGCCTAAATAATCAAAATTTTAAAAAATATGAACATATAATAATTGATGGTGGTTCAACTGACAATACTCTTAAAATTATTAAAGAATTTAAAAAAATAAAAAAAAAAAATAAAATAAGATTGTTTAAATTTAAAAATAAAGGATTATATCAATCACTTAATTATGGAATTAATGTTGCGAAAGGAGAATATGTTGGTGTTCTACATTCAGACGACTTTTTTTATTCCTCAAAAATTCTAAGTAAAATAAAAAAAATATTATTAAATAAAACATTTGATTTAATTTATTCAAATATTATTTTTTGTAAAAGAGATGATAAAAAAAAATACATCAGATCTTTTAATCCAGGTAAATATCAAAAAAATAAATTTCAACAGGGGTGGCATTTCCCACATACTTCAATGATAATAAGAAGGGGACTTCTTAATAATGTAAACAATTATAACACTAAATTTAAAATTGCAGCTGACTATGACCTCATGCTGAAGTTAATCTCAAGAAATCCTATCATCAAATACTATGACAAAGTTACTACAGTGATGAGACATGGGGGGAAGAGTAACAAAAATATAATGTCAATAATTAAAGCAAATTTAGAATGTAGAAATTCATTAATCAAAAATGACTATAATTACCCAACTTTTATAATAATAAAAAAAATTATCAGAAAAATTTTTCAGTTAAGTTTTTAGAAAATGATTTATCCTACAATTTGTATATTTACTTATAATAGACCGAAACATTTTGAGAAATGCCTTCTTTCTCTCTTAAAAAACAAAGAATTTTCGAAATGTAAAGTTCATGTTTTTAAAGACATTGAAATTAAAAAAAATTTTCAAGTTGATTTAGGATATAAAAAAATTTTTAAAAAATTTAATTACCTTAAAAACCTTAAAATAACGAATAGAAAAAAAAATTTTGGATTAAAAAAAAATTTGATCAGTGGCATTTCTAAATGTTTAAAAAAAAATAATACTATTATTGTATGTGAAGATGATCTTTTATTTTCAAAATACTTTTTAAAATATATGATTAATAATTTAAATAAGTATGCAAATGACAAACAAGTTTCATCTATTAGTGGTTTCTCATTTAATTACAAAAACCAATTCAAATTTTTTGATGATGAATATTTTTTAAAATTCACAAACTCATGGGGTTGGGCTACTTGGTCCGACAGATGGAATAATTTTACTAAGAATAAACTAAATAAATATAAGCTTGAACTATATAAGAATAAAAATATCCAAATGGAATTTAATTATGATAATGCTCAACCTCACACTAAATGGTTAAAAAAATCTGATGAGGGAAATTTGAGTTCTTGGAATATTCAATGGGAATTTTATTGTTTTTCAAAAAATTTACTGACTTTATTTCCAAAATATACGTTTGTTAAAAATAATGGACTTGATGGAACTGGCTCCCATTTTGGAAAAATAAAAAGTAATTATCAAGAGATTTACGAAAACAACTCCAGAAAATTACTTTTTAAAAATAAAATAAAAATTATAGAAAAAATTAAAAATAGAAAAATTATATCTAACAACCTAAGAAAAACTTTAATTTCAAGAATAGAAAACAAATTATCTATGTATATTAATAAAATAATAAATTTTATGAAATAATTATGAGCTACTTATCCATTTATGAAGTGAGACTTTATCCTCACTCACTATACTTAGTTTTTTTTCCCTGATATATTGTGAGAAATTTTCAGAAGCATCTTTTCCAAAAACTGCAGATTTAATACCAAAATAATAAGCCTCTAAACCTGTACTACTTGATTTTGTTAAAGTATGAGTTATTTTTTTAAAAGAGTCGCAGATATTGTATAAGCCTTTGTCAATTTGTATCTTATTTGAACTGTTAATTTTGTTAATTTTTTTTTTTACTCTACTCAGACTTTTTTTATCATTGGGATGAATTCTAAATATAAAATTAATATTTTTTGATAAATTACTTTCAATATATTTAATTAAAAATTTAGGAATTAAATCCTCATTTTTATTAGATGCTGGTTGCAAACAAAATAAAAGTGATCTTGTATTATTAACTTTCTTAAATAAATAATTTTTTTTATAAAATTTTAACCAGCTTTTATTATTTATAAATGACGGATGTTTTTTTCTTAAATTTGTATTTGATGATGAATGATGGTTTACCTTTGTTTTATTATTCCAACACATAAAATAATCAGGTAAAATTTTATATCCATTTTTTGGAACTTTTTGCCAATGAGTGTACATGGGTTGATACTTGCCCTGAATTCCATGTTGAACATCTATAGTCTGTATTTTAAATTTTTTTGAGGCAAGTATTATTCCCATTATAGATGAGGAATACCATGGATAAACATATATCTTTTTAATCTTATTGTATTTTTCAAAAAGTTTATTTCCATAATTATACCAATTGTTTAGATTAAAATATTCATCTCTAAAAATCTGAACAATAGTGTTAATATCAATATTGTTTTTATGAGAAAGCTTTATTAAATTATGTTCTAATTTAAATGGAATATTATTGTTTAGCACATTTAAATTAAATAAATGTTTTATATTTGAGGCAGGAAAATACATATTTTTAAATTGTAAGTAATTGAAATCGACATAAAATTTTCTTAAGTATTTTTTTTTCAATTCTTTTATAATCGGATCAAAGACTCTATCGAAAATCAGATTACTTCCCTCTTTCTGACAAAGAGAAGTGCTCTTCCCTAAAAATAATACTTTGGCTTCGTTTATTTTATCTTTTTGTAAAAGATTTCTGCAATTAAAAGCTAACCACTTGATTATGGTTAATACTAAATCCTTATATATATTTTTTTTTTCTTCTCTTGGAGAAGTAAAATAAATTAGAATTGACAACCTTACTAATGGCCAATAATTGGTGTTATCAAAAAAAAAATCTTTATAGTGAGTTTTTTCTACTTTATTAATGACTTGTATAATTTCTCTGGAGTTCATAGTTATACTCTAGTGCTTTTTCTGAAAAAGAATGACCCCTAATAACCTTTCTTATAAAATTACTTTTTATTTCAGTTGCTCTGTGAAGTAAATCAGTATTAAATATAATTATACTTCCTTTTGGAGCTGTCAATTTTAATGTGTTTTGGTGTTCTTGTATATTTGAAACATTTGAAATTTTATTTAAATTTTTATAAGAAACTTCTCTAATTTCTTTATTTTGTTTAAATGATTCTTTTACCACTTCAAGTGGTCCATTATCTTCATAGCAATCATCTACATAAAGCCATACTTTGATTGAATTAAGTATATCGAAATGATATTCACTGGCTAGTGGTTTTTTTGTTGGCCCACTTCTCTGAAAAAAAATATCGGAATTAAAAATAAATTTTTTTTTAAAATGTGATTTAATAATATTTTTAATCTCTAAATTACCAAATAGTGCACTACAAGCATATAGCTTATCTTTAATCATATTTTTTTGATTAAATATTCTTACTTGTGAAGAATTTGAAATACTGGTTTCATCAAAAGTACTGTTATATTTTTCGATAACGTAATCAAACTCTTTTTCAAATTGATTAATTAAGTTTTCATCAAAAACTTTTTCAACTAAATAAAAACCTTGATTATTTAAATCTTTTACTGCCTTATTTAAATCTATATTAGAGATGATAGAATAATTAACTTTTTTTTTTATCTCATTCAACTCAGTAGAAATAAAATAGTCGAAATTAATATATTTATTTTTTACTAATATTAACTTTTTTAAATTCAGTTTTAATTTTAACATATTTAAACTAAATCAGAATTTAAAGGCTCTACCTTGCACTTAGAATTTCTTATACATTTACCACACAAAGTGCCATCTAATTTGTTCTCAATATGTTTTTTTCTTAATGATCTAAACCTTTTACCATTCCAAGCTTCTTTTATTGAAACTTTTTTGATATCCTCTAACGCTAAAAGGTTTTCATAATCATTGCAGCATGCTCTCAAATATCCTTCTACAGTAAAGTGCGCTTTGGCAAATGGTAAACTACACTTTTCAAAACCAGGCTCTAAGTGTTCTACTTGTCCAGATTGATTATTTGCTTCATACATAATAATTTCATCAACATGTTTTCCAAGTATTTTTTCTAGAGAGTAAAAACTCTCTTTACTTTCTGGTGTAGCTACAAAAGAAACACCTAACCAAATTTTTTTTTTGTTGTTTTTTCTGTAATTGTCTAATCCAATTATATTTTCTATAACTTTATTAAAATCGTCTTTAGCATGAATTTTTTTATAAATTTCTCTATTGCCACCATTCACTGAAAATTTTATTGAATCTAATCCTGCCTCAACTAATTTTATAAATTTATCAAGATTTGCTAAAGATCCATTTGTAGAAATATAACAATACTCATAGCCTATGTCTTTGCAAATTTTAATATATTGATCTAACCATTTGCATGTTAATGGCTCAGCTCCTGAAAATAGTCCTATTTGTCTGCTACCTAGTTCGTAAGAATCCTTAACGATTTTTAAAAATAATTCTCTATTAATATGTTTTTTTTTTCTTTCCATCGTTGTATACGCGCAGAATTCACAACCATGGTTACATATGTTAGTAGTCTCTACTTGAATTAATTTTGGAAAAGGAATGGCTTCTTTATAAATATCGTTAGATGTTCTGCTTAAGACTTGATCGACTATATGACTTTCACCAGCTTTATTATTTTTTAATAAATCATCTAATTTTGTAATTTTAGCCATAAGCAAGGATTATATACCACTTGAATTAATAATAGTATTTATTTTTTTTTGGAAATTTTGGAGGTTTAAGTTTGTTTTATTAAATGCATTCTTTTGGAATGAGAAGTTAAGCTTATTTTTAAGGAAATTATAAACAAATTTATCAAGTTGTTTTTTGGAGTTAATTTCCTTAGCAAAATTCATTTTTGAATATAGATTTATTTTTTTAAAAATTTTTTTAGTTTTATTATTATTAATATAATAAATAGCAAAACCTTTTTTTTTTAAAAAATGTTTTAAATAATTAAAATCTATCGCAACAGTTGAATTAATTGAAATTAACAAATCAGTGTTAAAAAGATCATCATATAAAATTTTGTTTTGAGTCATTTTAATTAAAATATTATTTTCATTAAATATTTTTTTTATTATTTTGAAGTTTTTATTTTCTGCTGGATGCGGCCTATAAAAAAAATTAAATTTGTTTTTATAAAATTTTAAGACATCTGTTAAATCATTAAAATAATTTTTGATATAATTTAAATTATTAGTTGGTTGGCCTGCTATCAAAATTTTTTTTTTGTTAGTTGGACTAATTATATAATTTTTTGTAACTTTTTTTAAAAAAACATAACCTACATTTATTGATTTTATTTTTGTTTTTTTTTCAGTTATTTTTTTAGCCAATTCATTTACAACCAAATAATATTTTGGATGAGATTTTAAATAGAAATTAAAATCTCCTGGATAATCTTGAAATATAAAAGTTGAGATTTTTTTTAAATTACCTTCTTTAATAAAGATTTCGTCAACACCAAAATTTTTTTTAACTTTTGAAGAGTATCCAGAAATTATTGCATGTATTTTTTTATTAAAAATTTTTTCTAGTTCATTTTTTTTATTTTTAAATTTTATGCATTTAAATTTATTTTTTAAATAATTATACGCTGGGTCTTCACAATAAACACTTATATTATATTTTTCTTTTAATATTTTACGGAAATTAATTAAAGCATTTGCAGCTGAAATATCCCTAGCTGTTAAAATAATATTTTGTTTGTTTTTTTTCAAAAGTTTTTAAAATTTTCTAATAATTTTTTATTTCGATTTATCAAATTATACAAATAAATAAATTTTTTTAATTCTAAAATAACAAACTTTTTATTTGCATCATAATTATTTAAGATACTTAAAATAGATTTAATATTATTAAATACTGATGCTAAATAAATTGATTTAAAGAATTTTTTATTGTTATTATTTCTATATCCATTTAAGAGATTTTTTATTAATAATTTTTTTTTATTTATATTGTTTTTATTATTATATAAAATGAGCCTTTCGATAATTAAGGAAATGTCGAATTCCTTAACAAAGTATGAGTAACTAGTATCTTCAAAATCTATAAAATAAAATTTTTTTTTTGATTTGACTAAATTTGAAGGCACTAAATCACCGTGTGTTATACAGTTAAAGTCCCATTTATCTATTTGTTCAAAAATATTTTTTTCCTTAACAAGAATTTTTTTAATTTTTTTTAATAACTCATCTTTATGCGATTTTGATATAAACAATTTTAAATTTATTTTTAATATCTTAATTCTTTTAATCGTATTTTGTTTAATAATTCTCTTTCTATTATAATGACTCATATTTTCATGAAAAAAATTAAGAGATTTACCTAAGTTAAAAAAATCACCCTCTCTAATGATTGACATTTTTTCTAGCAAGTCATAACAAACTATTGTCTCTTTAGGTTTTAAATATCTCTTAAAAAATGGCAAGAAATGTGTGTTTTCATAAATTTTAGGAACGTTTACTTTTTTATTTTTTAAAAATTTGCTTATTCTTATATCTTCTTTGATTTTTAAATTATTACTTTTAATTATTTTTATAAAAAAATTTTTTTTTTTTTTTTTAAAAATATAAAATCGAGACTTATTATCTAAAAAATTACAAGCATATATTGATACATTGTTTTTTTTGTAAACAAGTTTTCTATTTTTATGTAAATCTATTACTATATTTTTTAAGCTTTGGAAGGTTGGTTTTCTAATTTCAATTGCCATTCAAATTTTTCCATTTTATCGGAGTAAATTTCTTAACAGTTTTTTTTAATGTCTTGCCTAAAATTTTTTTTAGAAACTCAGGCTCTATTCCTTTTATTGGAAAAGCATAAGTTAAATTCTTTTCCGTAAGTTTTTCGTTTTTTTCAATCTTTTTACTAGAAATAATACACATTCTAAAATTATGCCTGGGAGAGTTGGGTTTTAAAAATCTTCTCTTATTACCTAATGCTTTAAATATATTTATACATTTTTTATTTACAGTTTGAAATTCCTTAATACTTAATGCATGACCAACATCTTGATCTTCTTTAATTAAGTTTGGAACAATTCCTTTCTCAATACTATTTGCTCCTAACGCAATAGCAGCGTATAGCATTTCTTCACTAGAATGGTGATCTGATAGCCCTACGGTTAAATTAAAATCTTTTTTTAAACTCTTAAGCATTAATAAATCATGTTTAATTAGTCTGTGTGGTGGTGGATAAGGACTATGCTGAATGTGAATTCTATTAAATTTTTTTATATTAAACCATGATAAACTTTTTCTTATTTCTGAATAACTTGACCTTCCGGTATCAAGAATTATGGGTATATCCAATTTACATATGTGTTCTATCAGCGGTCTATGCGTCAAATTTGAAGATGCAATTTTTAGCGCACCCGCACCTATATCTTTTGCAAAGTTTGCTCCCTCATAATCATAAACAGAGAGAACAAATGGTATTTTTTTATTTTTACAAATAGAATAAATTTTTTCATAATTATTTAGTGATACTACTTTTCTTTCAATAACATCTCTAATTTTTTCTTTAATAATTTTATTTTTTTTTCCTAAATATTTTTCATATGAATTTATATTGAGCGCTATATTAGGATTGTGTAAAATTTCACCTTTTATTATTTTCGCACCTGAATTAATTAATTCATTGGTCATTTTTTTTGCAGTTTTAATATTTTTGTTAAAAAAAGTTCCAATATCAGGAAAGAATACTGGAGGATATGAGTCTCCAATTTTAATATTATTTATTTTTAAAAATTTTTTCATTTTTCACAATATACTTTGCAAGTTTAAAATCTGAAATAAAATCAATATCTAGATTTTCGTATTCATTTAAACTTTGAACATATTCTGTTTTTTTGGAAAACCACGATTTGTATTTTTTTAAATTATTTGGAGAGCTAACATATATTGATCCATTTGGTGCATATACTTTAGTTAGACTTTGTGATTGTTTATTTAGCCCGTGATTTTTCATTAAAGGTTTCAAATAATTATTTTTAATAATTACAGATCCGTATGGGTTTTTCTTTAATTCTGAAATTGATATTACAGAATTTAATTTATTATTTTTATTAAATTTTTTTAATATATTTTTCAAAGTTTTTAAAGAACGAAAAGGAGATGTTGGCTGCAATAATACAATCCCATCAAATTCAAAACCACACGATTTTAAGTATTTCAAAGTATGTAAAGCCACCTCTACAAGATTTGCTTTACTGCTAGATAGTTTTTTCGGTCGTAAATATGGACATAGACAGTTTTTTTTTATAGCAATATTTCTAATTTTCTTGCTGTCGGTTGAAACAAAAATTTTTTCAAATAAATTTGAATTTTTAGCAAAATCTATTGACCAAGAAACTAGCTCTTTGTTTCCTAAAATTTTTAAATTTTTTTTCTTTAGTCTTTTTGAGCCTATTCTTGCAGGAATTAAAGCTAATAATTTTTTTATCATTAATACGATTTATGTCTCAAATCCCATTTGCCGTTTGAATATTTCCACAAATGTGGCGATCTTGAGCTGTCTATAACTTCTATAAATTTTTCTTCATCTATTTTCATATACTCCAAAATTTCTTTAAAATATCTTTTTGGGAATTCATGTTCATATTTTTTGATTAAAAGTTTACCCTCATCAATATCAATCTTATTAGTTCTAATTTCATAAGCAGCATCATATGTTGCTCTACCTATTCCAAATTTTATTAAAGTTGTATAATAATGTAATGGATCAATTTTATCATCAAATGAACTATACCTAGAAAATGTTCCTTCAGTTCTTTGATCATTTGGCATAAAGCCACTGTTATCGACAGCATAATAGTAATTTTCCTGTGGGTCCCATTTTTTGTAATAAGATAAATAGTGGACTTCGATACCTGAACCATTTAATTCTTCATGCGATATTGGAGTGTAGGGTTCTGCTGACTTTATATGAAACCCATTATCTTTGATAATTTTTTCTAAAGGTAACTTGCCAATTATAATTTCATCATCTTTATTATTTGAGATAAATTTTTCTTGCATCTTAGGATTATCATTTTCCTTGATATTATTTCCATACTCAGCCTGGTTTTCGCCATAAAAAATAAGTTTTACATCATAAAGTTTTGCTATTTTAGGTCCAATTAATCTTTGTCCTATAATAAATGATTGAAAAGGATGACAAAGATTTAAAAATCCTAATCTGGTTAAAATTCTATGAAGCGCTCCATTAGGAGTAAATAATAAATTATCAAAACCTGCATGTATCATTCTATCCATGTTTGATTTACCTGAGTCAGTGTAAATATGTGGAGCCCAGGTTACGGTCAAGGGAGACATGCCATATTTAGATTTAAGCAAATGAGCAGTATAAAAACTATCTTTGCCCCCACTTGCAGGTACAATACAATCATATCTTGAGTTTTTTTTTCGAAATTTGTTACACAAATCCATTAGCTGTTTTTCTCTATCAATCCAATCTATTGAGTTATCTTTCAAGTCTTGAAAATTACATGCGGAGCAAGTACCATTTTTATAAAATTCTATAGTTGATTTTGCCTGTCCTTTATTTTTAAATTCAACAGATGAAGAAGGTCTTTGATTTGAAATTAAACATCTTTTACAAAATTTTACATTTTTATCTAGTCCATAAAAAGATGTTAAGTTTGGATCGTTATTTTTCAAACTGCTCTGTTGATAGGCTAGCGAATGTTCTATTTTTTTATTTGAAAAATTCATTCAGTAATTCTATGCCTATTTGTCCACTTTTTTCGGGGTGAAACTGTAATCCAATAAAGTTATCTTTTTTAATTATTGCATTTATTTGAGTTTTATTTTTTTTATAACAAGATATCGAGCATTTAGATTTAATATTTCCATAGGAATGGATAAAATAAAACTTTTTATTCATAAAATAACTTTTAAAATTTCCATAAATTTTATTCCAACCAATAATTGGAGTTTTTTTTATACCAATATTCTTTAAATTTACAATCTCACCATCAAATATTCCTAAACCTGGGTATTCTTTTGCTTCCTCACTTTTTGTAAACATTATTTGCATCCCAACACAAATACCAACCAAATTTTTTTTAAAATTAGTTTTATCTCTTAAAAACTCTACAAAATTATTTTTAGCTAGTTGTTGCATGCAATAATCAAAGTTTCCAACTCCAGGCAAGAGTGTGTGGAGTTCATTGTTAAAATTTTCAGGTTTATCAACAATATTTAAATCAATATCAATTGTTTTTAGTGAGTTTTTTATACTCAGAAAATTACCAACACCATATTCGATATAGTTTATTTTTTTCAATTAAACCTCTCTGAAAAATTTTTCATTGAAAATAAATTTTCATGTAAACTTAAAGCAATCATTAATCCATCTAGGTTTTTTTTTAAGAATGAAATATCATCTATGTTTGGATTAAAACCACCCGAGTAAACTAAGTTTTTTTTATCGATTTTTTGCTTTACTAAATCTATTAATTCTAGATTTACACCTTTTTTCATGCCATCTCTTTCTATATCTGTGATAATTAATTCTCCAAATTCGTAACTATTTAATTTTTTTAACCAATCTAATAATTTAATCCCAGAAAATTCTCTACCTCTATCATAAAAACAATAATAATTACCTTCAAACAATTTTGTTTGTATTTCAACACTTATGGATTGGCCTCCATATATTTTTTCAAATTTTTCAATAAAGTTTAAATCTGTAAACAAATGAGAATTCAAATGAATTTTATCTGCACCAGAATCAAATATTTCTTTAATTTGTTTAAAATTTTTTATACCACCACCTACAGAAAGTGGTACAAAGATTTTTGTAGAAATATTCTTAACTATATCACAAATCAACTTTCTATTATAAAGACTTGCAACAATATCAATAAAACAAATTTCATCTGCACCTTCTAAGTAATATCTCTCAGCGTACAAGTTGGGATCACCAATCTTTCTATATCCCTCTAACTGTCGACCTTTTACTAAATAACCTGATTTGATTTCTAATTTTGGAATAATTCTCATAAATTTGTTTTTAATAATAAATAATATTTGTATATATTATAAACTTTATAATATTAGACTTAAATTATGATACCAACTATTAAAATCGAAAAAAGATTAATAAGTAAGAACCATCATCCACTTGTTATTGTAGAGCTAGGTATTAACCATTTGGGCAAAGCAAAACTTGCAAAAAAAATAATTTTATCAGCTAAGAAGGCAGGTGCAGAAATTATTAAAATGCAAACGCATATTCCTGAAAAAGAAATGAGCTTAGAAGCAAAAAAAATATTTCCACCAAATGCTAAAACAAGCATCTATAATGTAATTAAGAATAATTCTATAAATTCAAATGATGAGAAAAAACTTAAAAGATTTACAGAAAAAAATAATCTAATTTTTGTAAGTACACCTTTTTCTAGAGAAGCAGCTAAAAGATTAAATGATATTAATGTTCCAGCTTTTAAAATTGGCTCAGGAGAATGTAATAATTATCCATTAGTAGAATATATTTGCAAGTTTAAGAAACCAATAATTCTTAGCACAGGAATGAATGATATAAAAAGTATCAAAAAATCTGTTAAAATTATTGAAAAGTATAAAATTCCTTACGCTATTATGCATTGCACAAATCTTTACCCGACTAAGCCATCTGAAGTAAGATTGAATTGCTTAATCGATTTAGAAAAAAAATTCCCAAATGCAGTAATTGGATTATCGGACCATACATCTAGTAATTATACATCATTTGCTGCAGTAGCAATGGGGGCATCTATAATTGAAAAACACTATGTAGATGATAAAAGAAAATATAGTGGTCCAGATATTAGCTCATCAATAGATTTTAAAGATTTAAAAGATCTTATTTATGGAACAAGAATAATTCATGAGTCAAAAAAAGGTGTAAAAAAAATTCTACCAAAAGAGAGGGCTGTTGCAAAATTTGCATTTGCATCTGTTGTAAGTATTAAAAAAATAAAAAAGGGAGAGAGATTAAGTTTAAAAAATATATGGGTAAAAAGACCTGGAACAGGTGATTTTAAAGCGTCAGAATTCAAAAAAATATTAGGGAAAAAAGCAAAAAAAATGATACCTGAAAATGTCCAAATTAGAAAAAATTTAATATGAATAATAAAATTTTTAAAAAAAAAATTCTCTTCATCACAGGAACAAGGGCTGATTTTGGCAAGATAAAGCAAGTAATAAAAAAACTAGAAACTTTAAAATTTGATCTATCAATTTTTATTACTGGAATGCACTTAGATAAAAAATTTGGAAGTACATTTAATGAAATAAATAAAACATTTAAAAAATTAAAAACTAAAAAATTTATTAATAGTAAAAAAAATGATACAATGGATATAGTATTATCCAAAACTATTAATGGATTTTCTGCGTACGTAAAAAAAATCAAACCGGATTTAATAATGGTTCACGGAGACAGAGTTGAACCGCTTGCTGCCTCGATTGTTGGAACTTTAAATAATATTTTGGTTGGCCATATAGAAGGAGGCGAAAGGTCAGGAACTATTGATGAACATCTCCGACACTCAATTTCTAAATTATCTCATATTCATTTTGTATCAAATATGAATGCAAAAAAAAGATTGATTCTTTTAGGAGAACAAAAGGAAAAAGTATTTATAACTGGAAGTCCAGACTTGGATGTAATGAATGATAATAATCTACCCGAATTAAGTGAAATACAAAATAAATATGAATTTAAGTTTATAAATTATGGAATTTTACTTTATCACCCTGTTACTACAGAATTGAATAATCTTGGTAAAGAAACAGAAATTCTGTTTAAGTCAATAGTAAAATCAAAAAAAAAATTTCTTATCATTTATCCTAACAATGATAATGGACACCAAGTAATAATAAATAAAATAAAGAAAATTTTTAGAAAAAATAATAATATTAGAGTCTTAAGATCAATGAGATTTGAATATTTTTTAAGTTCTTTAAAAAATTCTAATGTAATAATTGGAAATTCAAGTGCTGGAGTTAGGGAAGCACCGTTTTATGGTATCCCAACAATAAATATTGGTTCAAGACAACGAAATAGATATAAAAGTAAATCAATTCACAATGTTGATATAAAATCGAAAACTATTGAAAAAAAAATTAATAGGTTATTTAAAATAAAATATAAAAGAAATTTTTATTTTGGCAAAGGTAATAGTGCAAATAAGATTGTAAGTGTTTTACTTAAAAATAATACTTGGAAAACAAGTATACAAAAACAATTGATTTATTAATTTTATATTTTTTTAAAAGTTTTTTTTAAACTTATTACATCAAGCTTATAATTTTTATACAAATCATTAACTGAGCCACTTTGAGTAAAAACATCATCAAGGCCAAAATTAAATATTTTTGTTTTTGAATTAATCTTTACCAACGCTTCGTTTAGAGCAGATCCTACGCCTCCATTAATATTATGATCTTCTATCGTAATAATATTTTTTGTTTTTTTTGAAATATTCTTTAATTTTTTTAAATCAATAGGTTTAATGCTTGATAAATTAGCTAAGCCTAATTTGGAATTTTTTATTGATTTAATTGCATCATAACATCTTTGCAACAGGGCACCTGAAGCAAAAACAACTCCATCTTTATAGTTATTTATAATCATTTTAATTTGACCCTCGTTATATTTGAAATTTTTATCAAAAAACTCTCTACACTTTTCTCTTGAAATTCTTATATAAACCAAATCTTTATTTTTAGAATAATGTTCTAACATTTTCTTGGTTTCTATTGGCGTTGAAGGTTGTAATACTTTTATATTTGGTATTGATCTCATAACTGAAATATCTTGTAATCCAGCTTGTGTCGGTCCGTCATAACCTATCAATCCACCATGTGTTCCGATAAGGATAACGGGTGATTTGTTAAATGCAATTGAGGTTCTTATTTCTATATTTTTACCTGTTAAAAAAGATCCAAAACTTCCTAAAACTGGACGAAATCCAGACATCCCAAGCCCAGCTGCGATACCAACTGCATTAGCTTCAGCTATACCTGTTTCGAAAGATCTTTCTGGAAATGATTTAAAAAAATAACTTAATTTAGTTGCTTGTTTCAAGTCAGGAGATATTGCAATTATTTTCTGGTTTTTTTTTCCAATTTTTTCTAAAGTTTTTCCAAATGTATCCCTAAGTGCTTCCATCTTATAAATATTCCTTGCATTTATCATAATCTGCCTTTGAAATAACTTTCGAATGCCATTCTCCAG
Source organism: Pelagibacterales bacterium SAG-MED10 (assembly GCA_014654235.1). Taxonomy (GTDB): domain Bacteria; phylum Pseudomonadota; class Alphaproteobacteria; order Pelagibacterales; family Pelagibacteraceae; genus Pelagibacter. The sequence continues at coordinate 60,788 of JACWDH010000001.1, forward strand.
AATTTTCCATAAATGGTATACCCTTACCTTTGATGGTATTTGCTATTATACACAAGGGTTTTTTATATTTTTTTAAATTGTAATTACTTATTACTCTATTTATTTGATAAAATGAATGTCCATTTATTTCTTCAACTTTGAAACCAAAACTTTCCCATTTTTTTTTTAAGTTTCCCAAAGGTAAAGTATCTTCAACTGATAATTCATTTTGAAATTTATTATTATCTACGATTGTAATTAAATTTTTTATTTTTTTTGCCCCTATATACATAGCTGCTTCCCATATTTGTCCTTCCTGCAATTCTCCATCACCTAAAATACAAATTACTTTTGATTTTTTCTTTTTTAATTTATTTGCAATCGCATAACCAATTGCAACTGAGAGACCTTGACCTAATGCTCCTGTACCACTGTCAACTTCTTTCATAAAATTTCTATCAGGATGACCTTGAAGTTTACTATTCAATTTTCTTAAATTGAATACATCTTTTTTTTTTAGTAAACCTAATTCAATAAGAGTTGCATACCAAGCTGGTACTGCATGACCTTTTGAAATAATAAATTTAAAATTTTCATTTTTAAAATCATTGTTTGAAAAATAAAAGTAAACAAGTAACTCAACTATTGATAAAGATGGACCAGCATGTCCCGATTGAGCATTGAATAGCATCTCAATTAATAATTTTCTTATTTTTTGGCTTTTTTTAATTAATAAAGTGAAATTACTTCTTTTGATTTTTTGATACATAATTTTTAAGTAGTCCGGTAACTATATGCATTATCGATGTTTGAAAATCCTCTATATGGAAATTATTATCGTTTTTACCAATCTGACCAGGAAACTTTGATTTACCAGGTATTATTAAGCATAAATCACTTATTTTTTTTGCCATTCCACCTGATCTTCCACTAATACATACTGTAAAAACTGAATATTTTTTTGCATAATTGATTGCATTAATAATATTTTTTGAGTTTCCACTTCCTGAAAAACAAATTAAAAGGTCATTTCTATTAATGCTTTTTTTATAAACATAGTTTTTAAGCTGCTCCACAAAAACATTTTCGAAGCCAACATCATTTGAAATTCCTGTTAGAGCTCCAGCTGATTCTATTAATGAAATAACTTTTAATTTTTTTACACCTTCAAGGACAACACTCTTATCGTCACTTACAAATGGATGAAATCTTAGATCTGTTGAAGCGTTATCTATTAAACCTGCTGGTCCTCCGTTAGCCATTAAATATAAATTTCCACTTTTTTTATATGTTATAAGTAATTTTTCATAAATTTTATTTATTTCATTTATATTGATTTTTTTTGCAATTTTTACTTTTTCTTTGAAGTAAAGATTTATTAAACTTCTATTTTTCATCTAAAAATTTATTTAAATTATAAATACCCTTCCAGAAAAAAAGTTTACCAAAATTTCCTGGATGAAGTGGTGCAATATTTAAAAAAATAATATTAGATAATAAATAAATTTTATTAAAATCTAGATTAGTTTTCATAATAATTTTTTTGAATGTATTTTTAAAAGAACTTAAATTTTTATATAATTTGTACCTAATAGCAACTTTATTATTTTTTTCTAATACATGATATGACTTACTTACCTCCAACAATTGAGAAATTTCAAGAGCATGATATATTTTTGCTAAATCATAATAAATATCACCATATTTAATTAGGTTATTAAATTTTTCCCTCCAATCAATCAATTTAAATTCCATTTTATTTTTTGCAAAAATTACATTATTTGGAGCTGTATCTCCATGTACTATTGTTGGTTTTCCCTTTTTTAACATATCCCAATTTAATTTTTTAAGAAGTTCTTTAATATCTCTTATTTTATAATTATTAACAAATTTTATTTTTTTAGATTTTGGATACATATGAATAAATTTATTCACCCTAGAATATGTTTTTGTTTTATAAAATTCATAACACTCTTTTTCAAAATTATTTCTTAAATATTTATTAAGTTTTTTTTCTTTCCAAAAATCTTTTATCATTTTGTTCATGAAAAATTCAAAAACAGTTCTTTTTTTGAAATAAGTTAAAGTCTTACCTATATAAAAATCATAATATAAAAAATTATTAACAATTTTTATATTATTGGGCATAAATTTATTTAAATATTTTTTTCTTTTAAATCTATATTCTGCAATTTTTGAATCTTTAAAATATTTTATTACTTTATTATTTTCAAAATAAATAAATTCATTTTTTTTTGGCATTACAAGATTATTTCCTTTTGACATTTTAAGAATAGATTCTTCATATGTAAAATCATCTCCGGTATCAAACCATTTAAGTTTTTTTGTTCTTGTATTATTCAAGCCTTTAAAACCATCTATCATTTGTTTTTCGTAATTATTTTTTTTTGATAGTTTTAGTGAGAAAAAGTTTACTTTTTCTAAATTTTTCCAGAAATTTTTATAGTCATATATTCCTGCAACCCCAACAAATATATTTCCTTTATTATTTATTCTTTTAAAATTAACTTTTCCATCTTTTTCAAACTCAAAAGATACAAATTTTGAAATTTGTTTTTTTTTAATTTTATCATATCCAAGCCAGTTATGAGTTAATCCTTGTATTTTATTATTAATTAGCGCATCACATGCATGTGATATAAATGGTGTCTGTAAATATTTTTTACACTTAAGCAAAGAGTAGCCAGGACCTGAGCCTAAACCATCATAATTGTCAACTTTGACAAATTTAATTTTTTTTCTGGGATGTGTTATTTTCAAATATTTTTTTATTAACTCCGATTTATAGCCTACAGCAATCACAAACTTGGTATTTTTAGGATAACATTCCATAATATTTGAAAGTATAGATTTACCATTTAATGGTATTAAAGATTTATGATAATTATCGCTATAAGAATTACGAGTTCCCTTACCTGCTGCAAGTATACAAACTTTAAATTTCATTTTAAATTTTTTTAAAAAATTTTTTATCTATATGTAAACATGCATCGAGCACAGCACCTTCTGCGGATCTATTTTTTGTAATAAAATCTGATGATTTTTTAGCCTCTGTTCTCGAGTTTTTGGGCGATATTCCATAATAACAATCACTCAGTATTTTTGCATCATAAATTCCATCGCCCATATAAATTATATTTTTTATTCCAAATTTCTTATTTAAATATTGATATCTATCTTCTTCAGACACTAAATTTAAATTATATCCCATATCCTTTGAAATCCTTTTTTTTGAAATTAAGAAACCTCTTTTATCTGCAGTTACAAAATTTATTTTTATTTTTTTTTTTATAATTTTTAATCCATCTGAATCGTGTGGGCCAAAAATTTTGTATTGTTTACCTTTATCTGAATAAATAAATTGACCAGTGGTCATAACTCCATCTACATCCAATACAAAATATTTAGGTTTAAGTTTCAGTTTTTTTCTTATTTATTGATTGTGCTCACTTGCAACGTGGCCATGGGACCTATTATATTTATCATTTAATCTATAAACATCATCTAATTCTAAAGTAGATGCTTCCATTATCGTAAGATCTTGTATTGCCTCCACACTATGGACATAACCTGTTTTAACAGTGATACAATCACCAGCCTTTAATTCTTTTTTGTCAAGTTTATCAACAATATTGTCTATCTCCACCTGTGAATACTGGTTAAGTTTAAACTTTTCTATATCAATTTTATTATTTGAATAATGAAGTATTCCATGCCCGGATGCTATATAGATTGTTTCTTCTTTTACTTCATGAAATTGAAAACTCGATTGATAAGGAGCTTTGATAAATATTTTTTTAAAAGCAAATCTGTCCTTGTTCTCTTTATCAGCAAGCCACAACTCATAACCCCAAGGTTTAGTAATTTTTTTAATTTTATTTTCAGTTTTAATGGATATCATTTAATTTATATATCAAATAAAAGTCTATATTCAATAACTTAATAATAATTTTTTTAGACTTTAGACTTGTTAAAAAAGTTTTTCAATTTTACGTATAAAATTTTGTTGAAGTGCCAAAAAAATTCTTAAAAAATGTAACATTATTCTGATAACTTTAACTTGAATTGAGATTTTATTCAAACGTACAATATTGAAATCTTTTTGAAAGTATAAAATTGGTGATATAGTAAGTTTCAAAGAATCAAGATGTTGTTTAGCAGCAACTGGGGGTCTAATTGAATATTGATCTCTTTGACTGAAAATTTTAGAAAAAGAAAGAGCGTTATTATAATTAGATAAAAAAAACATGTCGTTAACAGCTATATCTGTCTCTTTTTGTCTGTGAGGAACATAAAAATTTGTATTAACTAATTCACTTAAATTAAAGAGTTTATAAAAAACAATATCTAACCTTACTTGTAAAACCCAATCATATTTGATTTTTTTTGAATTTGAATAGTTTTTCATTATCTCTAAAGATTTTGAGTTGCTATACCATCGTGATTGAGCAGAGAAAAAACTAATTTTAAAAAAATCTTTAAATTCATTTCCAAACATATTTTCGTAGGAATTAATATTTCTTAAACCATAATCTTCTAATGATTTTAATTGGTCATTAATCACGCTGTTTTCCTCAAAAATAGAACTTTTTGGATTTAAAACATTATTTATTAAATCCTTTTTATCAACACTCCAAGAATGAACAAAATAATCAACGTCTTTATATTTATTATCGAAATGATTTTTATTTTTAATTAAGTGTTCAGTTATATCTTGATATCCACCATGGCCATGACTTCCCTTTTTGCCCCCAACATTTCCATAAAAACAAACTGCTAATTTCATAAATACTATTCTCTATTCAGTATAGATTACTATATAACATTGATAACAAATCAATTTATTTAATTTATAATTATACGAATGAAAGATAAAACTATTCCAATAATATTTGTTACTTTATCTATTTCTTTTTTTGCTTTTGTTTTTTACAAATCTGAAATAATACATGGTGGCATTAAGATAGAATATTACTCAAAATATTATTATTTAGCACTAATTTTCAGTGTTTTTTCTCTTATTTCTTTTTTTTTAAAAAAAGATTTTCTTATGAAAATTTTTATAATAAGTTTTTCTTTAATATTTTCATTATATCTAATTGAGGCTTATTTTTTTTTAACATCTTTCGAAAAGAAGCAAAATAGAATTTCTAAGTCCAAACTTTTAGAAATAAAAAAATCGAAACTACCATATGATTTTAGATCAAAATATGAGTTTTACAAAGATTCAACAAAAAATAACCCTGAGTTTGTTTTATCAGTAAATCCAGAAATTTTTAAAAAACAAAATAATAAAAATATTTTTCCACTTTCTGGAATATCTTATAGACCTACCGTTCATGGAAATGAAAATGGATATTATACATTTTATTTAAGTGATAGGTATGGTTTCAATAATCATGATGCTGATTGGGATGAAAAAGAAATTGACTATTTATTATTAGGCGACTCTTTTATTCATGGAGCATTTGTGAATGAAAAAGACTCAATAGCAGGTAATCTAAGAAATAAAAACAAAAATACAGTTATAAATCTTTCATATAAAGGAAACGGTCCATTAATTAAATTTGCTACCTTAAGAGAATATTTGGATAAAACTAAACCTAAAAAAGTACTTTGGTTTTATTTTGAAGGAAATGATTTGTACGAACTTACAGGTGAATTACAAAATAAAACTTTGGCAAAATATCTTCAAGATGATTTATTTAATCAGAATTTACCTCTTAAACAAAATATAATTGATGAAATCATTTTAAGTGAACTTAAAAAATTAGAGAAGAAGAATTTCAAAAAGTTTTTAAAATTAAATAACGTAAGATCTATTACTATAGAAAAAACCATAAAATATCCTGATTGGGAACAAAAAATATCAAATGAATTTTTTGAAATTATAAAAAAAACTAAAAATATTCTTGAAAAGAAAAACATACAGTTTTATTTTGTATATCTACCAGAATACGACAGATATTCTAAAAATTTTGGTGATGATAAAATTTATAATGATTATGGAAAAGTTATAAATAAAATTTCAAATCTTGGTGTAAATATTATTGACATTCATGAGGAAGTATTTAGTGATTATCCAGATCCTCTTGCTTTATTTCCTTTTAGATCTGACGGTCACTACAATGAAACAGGTTACACTTTAATAGGAAAAAAAATTCTAAATTTACTTAATAAACCTTAGACTAATCTAAATTATATTTATCTTTGTATTCCTTATCAAATTTTAGATTTTGTTTATTTTTCCTAAGAATGAAGTTTCCAATTACCAATGTATCTAATCCAGTTCCCATAAAACATTTAAAAGCATCCTCAACTGTGTTGACGATAGGTTCTCCTCTAATATTAAAAGATGTATTTACTAACAACGGGCAGTTAGTCTTATTATTAAAATGACTAATCAAATTATAAAATTTTTCATTAGTATTTTTATCTACCGTCTGAATTCTTGATGAATAATCTACATGTGTTACTGCTGGAATATTTGACCTAACAACATTTAATTTTTCAATTCCAAATAATTGCTTTTCTTTGTCGTTCATTTCTTTTTTTATTTTATCATTAACACTAGCAACTAAAAGCATATATGGACTATCACAATTTAAATTAAAATAATTTGATAAACTCTCCCTTAAGATTGAGGGTGCAAATGGTCTAAAACTTTCTCTATATTTAACTTTTAAATTTAAATTTTTCTGCATATTTATAGATCTAGGATCGGCAATAATTGATCTATTGCCAAGTGCCCTTGGTCCAAATTCCATTTTTCCCTGAAACCATCCAATCGCTTTTTCTGAAATTATGTCTTCAACCGTCTCATTCAGTAGCTTATCTTCACTTAATTCCTCGAAGGATGCACCAAGTTTTATTAGCTCTTCTTTAATTTGAATATCACTATAAATTGGACCTAAAAATGATCCTTCCATACTGTCTACATTTTTGTTAGTTCTTTTATGTTTTTTAAAATCATAGAGATATGTTAGGGCGGCACCTAATGATCCACCTGCATCTCCAGCAGCAGGCTGTACCCAAATATTTTCAAATATTTTCTCTCTTAGTATTTTTCCATTTGCTACACAATTAAGTGCTACACCTCCTGCTAAACACAAATTATTTACATTTAGTTTTTTTTTTAAATTTCTAACAATTTTTAAAATAATTTCTTCTATTACAACCTGTATTGAGGATGCAACATCCATATGAAATTGTGTAATTTGCTCTATTTCAGATGTTCTGACCTTCTTCCCAAATAACTTTGAAAATTTTGTGTTTGTCATTTTTAAACCAGTTGCAAATTCAAAAAAATTCATATTAAGTTTGAAAGATCCATCAGGCTTTACATCAATTAAATTCTTATAAATTAGTTCTTTATATTTGGGCACTCCATAAGGAGCTAAACCCATAACCTTGTATTCACCGCTATTTACTTTGAAACCTAGATAATAAGTAAAAGCAGAATATAGTAAACCAAGAGAATGAGGAAAATGTATTTCCTCTAACATTTTTATTTTATTATTTTTTCCGTAGGCTATTGTGGTTGTTGCCCATTCACCAACCCCATCCAAAGTCAAAATTGCAGCTTCCTCAAATGGACTAGGATAAAACGCACTAGCTGCATGACTTAAATGATGCTCAGAAAATTTTACCTTATTGAATGGATTAAATGTTTGATCAATTTTTTTTAGTTCAGAAATAATCAATTTTTTTTGAAAAAGCTTTTCTCTTAACCATATTGGAATAGATGCACAAAAAGATTTAAAGCCTTTTGGAGCAAAAGCTATATATGTCTCTAATAATCTTTCAAATTTTAAAAAAGGTTTTTCGTAAAATACAATTGATTCTAAATTATTTAGAGAAATATTATGATTTTTTAATAAATATTGAATTGATTTTTTTGGGAAAGAGCTATCATGTTTAATTCTAGAAAATCTCTCTTCTTGTGCAGCAAAAATAATTTTTTCATCTTTTATCAATGTAACAGCACTATCATGGTAAAAACATGATATTCCCAAAATTAAAGACATAGTTAAATATTATTTAAAAAATAGTGTATACAAAAGGAGCTATGGCAGTTCCTTGAGTTAAAACAATTAAAAAACCAAAAATTGCTAAAACTAGTAAAATAGGTATAAGCCAATATTTTTTTCTTGCTTTTATAAATAAAAATAGTTCTTTCAAAAATTCCATTAAAACTGATTATTTAAATTAGAACTACTATCATAAGATTTCCAATATGATTTTTTGAATTTATTACTTATCATCAAGTTATCTTTTTTTAATAATATCAAAAGTAACTTAGTTGGAAAAATAATAAAGAAGTATATAATGGCGATTATTATTGGTGAAATAAATTTTCCTAATAAAAATCCAAATTTTATCCAAACAATATTTAATGGTGTAAGAATTTTTGATTTATTTAATCCGAGAACCAAGAATGATATTGATAAAATAATAAATAATAACGATAAATCTAAATTCTCGTTTGAAAAATAATAAATTGTGAGAATTAAAAAAAAAATAGCAAACACTATTCCAAATGATTTGTTTGAAGTCACAGGGTGAATTTAACATTAATTATTTACAATATACATTAATTACTAAAAATTTTTTTCAGTGCATAAATCAAGCCAATTGAGCTATTAGTACTGGTCAGCTGCACGCATTACTGCGCTTCCACATCCAGCCTATCAACGTGGTGGTCTACCACGGCTCTATAGGAAGAACTAGTTTTGAGGTGAGTTTCCCGCTTAGATGCTTTCAGCAGTTATCTCGTCCATACTTAGCTACCCGGCACTGCAGCTGGCGCTACAACCGGTCCACCAGTGGTATGTTCAACCCGGTCCTCTCGTACTAGGGTCAACTCCTCTCAATTCTTCTACACGCATAGCAGATAGGGACCGAACTGTCTCACGACGTTCTGAACCCAGCTCACGTACCACTTTAATTGGCGAACAGCCAAACCCTTGGGACCTGCTCCAGCCCCAGGATGTGATGAGCCGACATCGAGGTGCCAAACACTGCCGTCGATATGAGCTCTTGGGCAGTATCAGCCTGTTATCCCCGGCGTACCTTTTATCCGTTGAGCGATGGCCCTTCCACTCAGAACCACCGGATCACTATGACCGACTTTCGTCTCTGCTCGACTTGTCAGTCTCACAGTCAGGCAGGCTTATGCCATTGCACTCTACGAACGATTTCTGACCGTTCTGAGCCTACCTTCGCACGCCTCCGTTACTATTTGGGAGGCGACCGCCCCAGTCAAACTACCCACCATACAATGTCTTGATGCCGGATGACGGCAATCAGTTAGATATCAAGAAAAACAAAAGAGGTATTTCACTGGTGACTCCACAAAAGCTGACGCCTTTGCTTCAATGTCTCCCTCCTATGCTAAATATGTTTTTCCTAATACCAATGTAAAGTTGCAGTAAAGGTGCACGGGGTCTTTCCGTCTAACTACGCGAACTCCGCATCTTCACGGAGAATTCAATTTCACTGAGTTGATGTTGGAGACAGCGGAGAAATCGTTACGCCATTCATGCAGGTCGGAACTTACCCGACAAGGAATTTCGCTACCTTAGGACCGTTATAGTTACGGCCGCCGTTTACTGGGGCTTCAGAAGTTAGCTTGCACCAACCGCATTAACCTTCCAGCACCGGGCAGGCGTCAGACCCTATACATCCACTTACGTGTTAGCAGAGCCCTGTGTTTTTGATAAACAGTCGCTTCTCCCTGGCTTGTGCCACCCATCTCTAGTTGCCTAAAAACAGGTCTTCCTTATCCCGAAGTTACGGAAGCATTTTGCCGAGTTCCTTCAACATCATTCTCTCAAGCGCCTAAATATACTCTATTAATCCACCTGTGTCGGTTTAGGGTACGGTCTAATGATGGAGCTATTTCTTGGAACCTTTTCGCGGCAAGCTCAATCCATTAAGAGCTTACAACTTACAAGATCCGTCACTACCATCTGGTTAAGGAATATTAACCTTATTTCCATCGACTACGGCTTTCGCCCTCGCCTTAGGTGCCGACTAACTCTGCGCGGATTAACCTTGCGCAGAAACCCTTGGATTTTCGGCGAAGAAGTTTTTCACTTCTTTTATCGTTACTTATGTCAGCATTCGCACTTCTGATACCTCCAGGATCCCTCGCGGGTATCCCTTCACAGGCTTACAGAACGTTCCGCTACCGCTTATAAAATTCGAAAATTTTATAAACCCACAGATTCGGTATATGATTTTAGCCCCGTTACATCTTCGGCGCAGAAACTCTATTAGACCGGTGAGCTGTTACGCTATCTTTAAAGGATGGCTGCTTCTAAGCCAACCTCCCGGCTGTTAAGGAATTTCCACATCCTTTCACACTTAATCATAATTTGGGGACCTTATCTGGTGGTCTGGGCTCTTTCCCTCTCGACCATGGACCTTAGCACCCACAGTCTGTCTGATGAAGAACAATACTTAGCATTCGGAGTTTTATTAGGTTTGGTAAGAATCTCTTCCCCCTAGCCCATTTAGTGCTCTACCTCTAAGCATCTATTTATTCATCGCACTACCTAAATAGTTTTCGCGGAAAACCAGCTATCTACGAATTTGGTTGGCCTTTCACCCCTTACCACAAGTCATCCAAAGACTTTTCAACGTCAACTAGTTCGGTCCTCCGGTTGGTGTTACCCAACTTTCAACCTGCTCATGGTAAGCTCATTCGTTTTCGGGTCTAATTCATAAAACTAATCGCCCTATTAAGACTTGCTTTCGCTACGCCTACACCTAGATGGCTTAAGCTTGCTTTATAAATTAAGTCACTGACCCATTATACAAAAGGTACGCCGTCACTCTAAAAAGAGCTTCGACTGATTGTAGGCATGCAGTTTCAGGTTCTATTTCACTCCCCTAATAGGGGTTCTTTTCACCTTTCCCTCACGGTACTAGTTCACTATCGGTCACTGAAGAGTATTTAGGCTTAGAGGGTGGTCCCCCTATATTCGAGCAGGATTTCACGTGTCCCGCTTTACTCAAGAATTTTGTTAAACATTACTCATACGGGACTATCACCCTCTGTGGTTAGCATTTCCAAACTATTCAAATTTTTTTAACAAAACTACTGGCCTAGTCCGCGTTCGCTCGCCACTACTAACGGAATCTCAATTGATTTCTTTTCCTCTGGTTACTTAGATGTTTCAGTTCTCCAGGTTGTCTCTTTAAACTTATGTATTCAGTTTAAAGTACCACATAAAGTGGTGGGTTTCCCCATTCGGAAATTTTCGGATCAAAACTTACATACAGCTCCCCGAAACTTATCGCAGTATATCACGTCCTTCATCGGCTTTCAGTGCCAAGGCATCCACTACACGCCCTTAAACGCTTGATTTATGCACAGAAAAAAATTCTGTGTTGAATCAAATTTTTATTTTGAACATTAGCTAATAACATTACTAATGTTCGGATATAGATATTGATATTAATTATTATTTTTTATTTACAATTTTTTATAACTAAGTGTTTTGGTGGAGGATAGCGGGATCGAACCGCTGACCTCCTGAATGCAAATCAGGCGCTCTCCCAGCTGAGCTAATCCCCCATGATCTTTAATTGGTGGGCCGAGAAAGACTCGAACTTTCGACCCCACCCTTATCAAGGGTGTGCTCTAACCAACTGAGCTACCGGCCCCCATGCAAGAGAAACACTACTTTAAGAAGAGAAATGAGGACGGTCAACATTACCTGTATATTATTTAGAATGAAATTTTATTTTCACTCATCCTTAGAAAGGAGGTAATCCAGCCGCAGGTTCCCCTACGGCTACCTTGTTACGACTTCACCCCAGTCGCTGACTATACCGTGGTCAAGGGTTTTAAACCTTGCCTTAAGGTAGAACCAACTCCCATGGTGTGACGGGCGGTGTGTACAAGACCCGGGAACGCATTCACCGTGGCACGCTGATCCACGATTACTAGTAATTCCAGCTTCATGCACTCGAGTTGCAGAGTGCAATCCGAACTGAGGTATCTTTTAGGGATTTGCTTGACCTCGCAGTCTTGCTTCCTGTTGTAGATACCATTGTAGCACGTGTGTAGCCCAACACGTAAGGGCCATGAGGACTTGACGTCATCCCCACCTTCCTCCAGCTTATCACTGGCAGTTCTTTCAGAGTGCCCAACTTAATGATGGCAACTAAAAGTGAGGGTTGCGCTCGTTGCGGGACTTAACCCAACATCTCACGACACGAGCTGACGACAGCCATGCAGCACCTGTGTTTCGTCCGGCCGAACCGAAAACTCTAATCTCTTAGAGTCGCGACGAACATGTCAAGTGTTGGTAAGGTTCTGCGCGTATCTTCGAATTAAACCACATGCTCCACTACTTGTGCGGGTCCCCGTCAATTCATTTGAGTTTTAACCTTGCGGTCGTACTCCCCAGGCGGTGTGTTTATCGCTTTCGCTGCGACACTGAAAATAAATTTCCAACGTCTAACACACATCGTTTACGGCATGGACTACGAGGGTATCTAATCCTCTTCGCTACCCATGCTTTCGTTCCTCAGTGTCAGTAATGATCCAGAAAGCTGCCTTCGCAATTGGTATTCTTTCTAATATCTACGAATTTCACCTCTACACTAGAAATTCTGCTTTCCTCTATCATACTCTAGCTGAAAAGTTTTGATGGCAGTTCCAGAGTTAAGCTCTGGGATTTCACCACCAACTTTTTCAACCACCTACGAACTCTTTAAGCCCAGTAATTCCGAACTACGCTAGGTCCCTTCGTATTACCGCGGCTGCTGGCACGAAGTTAGCCGGACCTTCTTATTCGGGTACAGTCATTTTCTTCCCCGACGAAAGAGCTTTACAACCCAAGGGCCTTCTTCACTCACGCGGCATCGCTGCATCAGAGTTTCCTCCATTGTGCAAGATTCCCCACTGCTGCCTCCCGTAGGAGTTTGGGCCGTGTCTCAGTCCCAATGTGGCTGATCATCCTCTCAAATCAGCTATTGATCACAGTCTTGGTAGGCCATTACCCCACCAACAAACTAATCAAGTGCAGGCTCATCCAATGGTGCATAAAGCTTTCTCCGTAAAGACTTATCCGGTATTAGCACAAGTTTCCTCGTGTTATTCCAGGCCAAAGGGCAGATACCTACATGTTACTCACCCGTCTGCCACTAAGTATTGCTACTTCGTTCGACTTGCATGTGTTAGGCGTGCCGCCAGCGTACGTTCTGAGCCATGATCAAACTCTCAAGTTTAAAAACGGCGCACACTAGCTTCCATATAAATTCTAAGAATAAAATTTATATGATGTTGAAGTGTGTACGACAAATTTTTGGTAACCTTAACCGTCCACACTTCTCTTCTTAAATTTTTACGTTTTAAATAGCTAATTGAGCAAAAAAGGCTCAATAATCCTCACTTATTTATTGTGTTAACAATAATTTTACTGAGAAAGTTCAGTGCTTATAGGCTAAAATAATAGGAAATCAAGCGTTTTACATTAAATAATTGGATCGAAATGTGCAATTTTTAAGGGTTTTTTTTGATTTTTAGGTATCTCTAAACTAATAATTGTATCCTATTCATTTTCAAATGCTAAAAATTTTAAAAAATAAAATCAGAAAAAATATTCAAATTTTTGGTCTTATTTTTTTAATTGCTCTCACAATTGTTTCAACGAGTTACTTTAATTTCAAAAAAAATAATAACATCCAAGCATATAATAATTTTATTGATAATGTTTATTTTAAAAAAACTTTAAGTCATTTAGTTGATAACCTTGAGCCTAAATACAAAAAAATTAAACATAAAATTAAATCTGGAGAAACTTTTGACAAAATTTTAGAAAGCTATTCAATTGAAAAAAGTGAAATCCTTAAAATAAAAAACTCTCTTAAAGACAAAGTTAATCTCAACAAATTAAATACAAAACAAATAATTCAATTTAATTTGGACAAAACAAATAATAAAATTAGTGAATTTGTATATCAAACTTCAAGTACTCAAAAAATATTTTTAAAAAGAAATATTGAGAGTGATAAATTTAAAGAAGAAATCTTATCAATAAAACTGGATAAAAAAATAGTTTATAATGAAAACATAATCTTACAAAGTCTTTACAAAGCTGCAACTGATGAAAATATTCCAGCTAATACGATAATTGAGTTTGCAAGAATTTATGGATTTCAAGTAGATTTTCAAAGAGACATAAGAAAACAAGATAAATTTCAAATTATGTATGAAATATTCTTAAACGAAAAAAATGAGATAGTTGAAACTGGAGAGATTCTTTTCGCTAATCTAAAACTTAGTGGTCAAGATAATAGTTTGTATTATTTTGATAAAGATGGCAGTGAAGGTCATTATGATAAAAATGGAAAAAGTGTTAAAAAAGCATTAATGAAGACTCCAATAAATGGTGCGAGACTTTCATCTCCTTTTGGAATGAGAAAACATCCTATAGATGGTTTTAATAAAATGCATAGAGGAACTGATTTTGCTGCACCAATGGGAACTCCTATTATGGCATCAGGAGATGGTGTAGTAAAAAAAGCAGGATGGTGTGGTGGTGGAGGAAATTGTGTAAAAATAAAACATAATTCTACCTATCAAACTATTTATGCACACATGTCAAAATTTGCTCGTGGTATTAAGACAGGCGTAAGAGTTAAACAAGGTCAAACTATAGGTTATGTAGGATCAACAGGTAAATCAACTGGTCCTCATTTACACTACGAAGTTATAGTTAATGGAAAAAAAGTTAATTCTCAAAAACTTAAACTGCCATCTGGAAAAATATTAAAAGGTAAAGAAAGAAAAAATTTCGAGACTAAGAAAATCAAATTAGATGTTTTAAAATCTGAAAAAATTATAGGGATAAACTAAGTACTTAAACTTGAGTTTCTGGAACTTTTTCTTCCTCATTCTCTTTTTTTGCTTTATTAGCTAAATTACTTTTTAAAGTTTCTTCATTTTGTATCTTAGTTTCCTCTGAAAGATTAGTTTGATCCTCACTTTTATTTTCAGAAAATCGCTCTCTTCTAATACTTTCTCTTTCATTCAAAACTCTTGTAAAATGATCTGCGTGTTGAAGATAATTTTCAGATAAAATTTTGTCACCATTTGAGGAAGCTTCTCTCGCTAAATCGTTATATTTTTCAATTAATTTTGGTGCATTATGATTGTTTCTCCCAGGAACTTTTCTTTTAAAATTCTCATTGCTTGAGAAATTTGATCCAAATTTTGGTCTGTCCCCGTTTGATTTGAAGCTTCTATCGTTTCTTCTAAAATTATTTCTTCTATTGTTATTATTATTATTTCTAAATGTTACCATGATTTCTAAAAATTATATTTTTGTACAAACTATACATCGATCGTTATTGGCAAGATCTTTGTTAATACTATTAATATAAAATCCCTCTTTTTTTAATAAACTAATTACTTTATTTTTTTGATCAAAACCTATCTCTAAAACAAACCTACCGTTCTTTTTAATCAGTTCAGATGATTTCTTAATTACTTTTCTGATTGCTGTTAAACCATCTAATCCGCCGTCTAAAGCTAGTTTTGGTTCAAACTTAGCGACATCTTTTTCCAAATATTTTAACTTAAAGTTTTTAATATATGGAGGATTAGATATAATTAAGTCATATTTGCCTAAATTGAATTTGTCAACATTTGATTTAAATAATTTAAGTTTGGAGGTTAATTTAAGCTTAATTGCGTTTAATTTACTTATTTTTAGACAACTTTTGCATATATCGATTCCTGTTCCATAAAAACTCTTTCTCTCTTTTAAAATTGATAAGAGTATACATCCCGATCCAATGCCGATCTCTAATATATTCAATTTTTTTTTATTTGCTGTTAAATCTAAAACTTTTTCAATAACCAATTCTGTATCTGGTCGAGGTATCAAAATTTTATCTGATACAGCAAATTCTGAGTTCCAAAAGAATTTTTTATTTGTTAAATAAGCAACTGGCTTTCCAATTAATCTTTTCTTTATCAATTTTTGAAAAGTATTTAAATCCTCTTTATCAAGGTTTCTTTTAGAATTAAGCAAAATATATTTTCTATCTTTCTCGATTGCCATCGTCATTAATATTTCGGAGTCTAAATATGGATTTTTTATTAAATTATCTTTTAATACTTTTGCACCATGAATAATTGCTGAATTAATATTCATGATTTTAAATTATTTAAGCTTTCTTCTTGAGCTTGTAAAGTTAATGACTCAATCATTTCATCAAAGGCTTCACCTTCTAAAAATTCTTCTAATCTATGTAGTGTTAAATTTATTCTGTGATCTGTCACTCTTCCTTGGGGAAAGTTATAAGTTCTAATACGTTCTGACCTATCTCCAGTCCCAATTTTAGTTTTACGATCTTTTGATCTTTCTTGATCGATTCTAGATCTCTCTAATTCATATAAACGTGCTCTCAGTATTTTCATTCCTTTAGCTTTGTTTTTATGTTGTGATTTTTCATCCTGTTGGGAGACAGATAATCCAGTGGGAATATGAGTTATTCTTACAGCACTGTCCGTTGTATTTACAGATTGCCCTCCAGGCCCTCCAGCTCTAAAAACATCTATTCTTAAATCAGAGTCGTTTATTTTTAAGTCAACTTCTTCTGCTTCAGGTAATACTGCAACTGTTGCTGCTGACGTATGAACTCTTCCTTGAGTTTCGGTATCAGGAACCCTTTGTACTCTATGAACCCCACTTTCGTATTTAAGTGTTGAATAAATATTATTACCTTTAATTGAAGCTATAACTTCCTTTAAGCCACCAGCATCACTTCTTGAAATTGAAATGAGTTCTAATGACCATTTTTTTTTATGGCTTACTTTTTCATACATTTTAAAGAGATCAGAAGCAAACAAACTTGCTTCTAATCCACCAGTTCCTGCTCTTATTTCAATAATAGCATTTTTTTTATCTGCTTCGTCCTTTGGAAGCAAAAATAATTTTAATTTTTTTTCGTTTATTTCATATTGTATTTGTAAGTCACTTAATTCAGATTCAGCCATATTTTTTAATTCTTCGTCTGATGAACTATCGTTTAATATTTTTTCTAATTCTTTTTTATCATTATTAAATGAAATATATTTTTTTGCATTTTCAATGATTTCATTTACATCTGAATACTCTTTTGATTTTTCTGCAAATAACTTTTTATCTATAGTCCCAGAGGACAAATCTTTTTCTAATGTCGAATGTCTTGATATAAGTTCTTCAATTGTTTTATTGGGTATCATTTTTAGTTTTCCAGCTCAGAAACTTTTTTTTCAACCTCTGTGACAACTTTCTCAATAATATCTTTGGTCAAAACCTTTTCACTCTGAACTCCAGATAAATAAAGCATATTATTAC
The DNA here is from genome assembly GCA_014654235.1 of Pelagibacterales bacterium SAG-MED10. GTDB lineage: Bacteria > Pseudomonadota > Alphaproteobacteria > Pelagibacterales > Pelagibacteraceae > Pelagibacter. Next base: position 78,154 of record JACWDH010000001.1, read on the forward strand.
CTTTTCCGCCTCCAGTAATACCTATGTCGGTCATAGCTGCTTCTCCAGGTCCATTTACAACACACCCTATTATTGACAAAGTTATTGGGGTTTTTATGTGAGAAAGTTTTTCTTCTAATATTTTTACAGTATCAATTACTTGGAAAGCTTGTCTTGCGCAAGAGGGGCATGATATGATTTTTACACCTCTATTTCTTAGATTTAATGATTTTAGAATTTCATTTCCAATTGTTACTTCTTTTGTAGGATTATCTGATAGAGAAATCCTTATTGTGTCTCCTATTCCATCCATTAATAGACTTCCAAGTCCTATAGAAGACTTTATACTTCCAGATACAAAACTCCCAGCCTCAGTGATGCCTAAATGAAGAGGATAATCACAGACTTTGGATAATTGTCTATAAGCACCAATTGATAAGAAAACATCTGAAGATTTAACACTAATTTTAAAATTAAAAAAATCTTTATCTTCTAATATTTTTATATTTCTTAAAGCACTTTCCACTAGGGCTTCTGGACAAGGCTCTTTAAACTTATCTAATATATCTTTTTCTAATGATCCAGCATTCACTCCAATTCTAACTGAACAACCATTATTCTTTGCAGCACTAAGAACATCATGAATTTTTGACTCCTCACCAATATTACCAGGATTTATCCTTAAACATTTGGCTCCGTTTTCAGCTGCTTCAATCGCTCTTTTATAATGAAAATGAATATCCGCTACTACTGGGATAGATACATGTTTAACTATTTCTTTAAGAGCTTTGGTTGACTCTGTATCTGGACACGAAACTCTAACTATATCGGCTCCTTCCTGAGCAATATCATTAATTTGATTTATTGTTGCTTTAACATCCGTTGTTAAAGTGTTGGTCATGGATTGAACAGAAATTGGATTATCACCACCAATTTTGACATCTCCAACATTTATTACTTTTGTTTTTCTTCTACTGATATCTCTAAATGGTCTAACACTCATTTAATTAATCTAATTTAAATTCTTTATGTAAAGATGCAATTGCCTTTTTAACATGCTTTGCTGATACTAAAACTGAAATTTTGATTTCAGATGTTGAAATAACTAAAATATTTATTTTTTTTGATGCTAAAGCTTGAAACATTCTATAAGTTATTCCTGGCGTTGTAATCATTCCAACACCAATTATTGAGACTTTAGATACATTTTTGTCAAAAGATAATTTTTTATATGAAATACTTTTATTTTCTTTTATTAGATTTTCAGTTTTTTTAAGGTCCTCAGATTTGATTGTAAAAGTCAAATCAGTATTTTTTCCATTTTGTGAGATGTTTTGAACAACCATATCAACATTAATCAAATTTTTAGATAATGGTTTAAAAATTGATGCGGCAACACCAGGTCTATCTTTAACACCAACTATTGTAATTTTAGCATCATTTTTTGTTGATGAGATTCCAGTTATTATTTGATCACTAAATGATTTTTTTGAATTTGTAATCAAAGTTCCTGACTTCGATGCAAAAGAAGATTGAACTTTTATATCTATTTCATTCAGCTTTGCGTCCTGAATCGAAGTTGGTTGCATAACTTTTGAACCCAATGATGCCATTTCGAGCATCTCATCATAAAAAATTTTTTTTATTTTTTTTGCTTTTTTATGCTGTCGTGGATCAGTTGTATAAACCCCTTCGACGTCAGTGAATATTATGCATTCTTCTGCTTTAATATATTTAGCTAACATTATTGCTGTTGCGTCAGATCCACTTCTACCAATAGTAGTTATTCTATAATTTTTATTGATGCCTTGAAAACCAGTTACAACAGGAATTCCTCCATTTTTAATATATCTATTTAATTCATTAATATTTATTTTATTTATTCGAGCACCTGAATGATTTCCCTCTGTAACAATTGGTAATTGCCAAGACAACCAAGATCTAGATTTTAATCCAATATGATTTAATCTTCCTGCTATAAGTGCACAAGAAACTTGCTCACCAGTAGATAATAGTGCGTCATATTCTGCCAAATCAAAACTATTACTTAATGACTTAGATTTATTAACTAGGTCATTAGTAACCCCACTCATAGCAGAGGAAATTACAACTACATTATATTTTTTCTTTTTATAGGTTGCTATAATTTTACATACTTTTTTTATTCTATCGATATTACCTACAGAAGTTCCACCAAATTTTAATACTACAGTTTTCATGATCAGCTGATTAATTATTATTTAATTAATATTTGATAAAATACATCTTAATTGCTATGTCAACTAATTATCTTCAATGAGTAGCGTAAATAAAATAGAAATAGAAAAATTTTCAAATATGGCGGATGAATGGTGGGATCCCCATGGAAAATTTAAACCTTTACACAAATTCAATCCAATCCGTATTAAATATATTAAAGAAAATATAATTAGACAATTTAAAATAAAAAATAAGAATAAGCCTCTTTCTGGAATTAATATTTTAGATATCGGTTGTGGTGGTGGTCTGCTTTCTGAACCAATGTGTAGATTGGGTGCTGATGTAACTGGAATTGATGCATCAATGAAGAATATAAAGATTTCAAAACTACATGCAAAAAAAGATAATCTTAAAATTAATTATATTTGTTCATCTCCTGAAAAATTAAAAATTGGTAAAAAATTTGATGTAATACTTAATATGGAAATAGTTGAGCATGTAGAGGATATTTCTTTTTTTTTAAAATCATGCTCTAAGCTTTTAAATAAAAATGGATTAATGTTTGTTGCGACGATTAATAAAACTTTAAAATCTTATGTATTCGCTATAGTTGGGGCAGAATACGTTTTAAGGTGGTTACCTATAGGAACTCATGACTGGGAAAAATTTGTTAAACCAGAAGAACTTAAAGAAATTTTATCCAAAAATAATTTATTCTTAAAAAAATTAGATGGAATGCATTTTAATATAATTAAAGATGAGTGGAGTATTACAAATGACCTTTCAATTAATTATATTGCAAAATTTTTAAAAAATTAATTTTTTTTATCTTCTATCCAGGGAATCATCTGCGCATCTATTCCCTCTTCTTTAAGCTCTCTAAGATCTTGTTTTGAGGCCTTTCCATAAATGCCTTTTGATTTTTTTTTACTGTTATAATGGATTGATCTTGCTTCATAAGCAAAATTATCCCCCACGTATTGAAAATTATCTTTAATGAACTTTTGATAGTTTTTAATAGTATTTTTTATTTTTTGATGTTTTAAACTATCTAATTTTGTTTCAGATTTAGACTTGCTGTTTATTAATTGTGGAGCCATCAAAGTTTTTTCTACTTTTAATGAGTTGCAGCTATGACAAGTTAAAAATTTTCTTTTTTTTAATTTTTCATATTCGTTAGATGATGCAAACCAACTATCAAATTTTATATTACAGTCTTTGCATATAAGCTTATATTTAATCATGACATATAAATAATAATTAGATAAAAATTTTCAATATTTCTTAGCTTCTATAGTCTGCATTAATATCTATATATTTCTTAGTTAAGTCCATAGTGTAGGCAGTAAAATCTTTTGTTCCTGTGTAAACTTCAACCTTAATTTCTATATTTTCTTTTTTCATATATTTAGTTACCACCTCTTCACTATAGTTTTGGTAGAGTTTCCCTTCTTGTACTATCTTTAAATTTCCTAACTTTATACAAAATTTTTTTAAATTAATTTTTGGTCCAGCCTTACCAATTGCCATAATAATTCTTCCCCAGTTTGGATCTTCACCTGCAATTGCTGTTTTTACTAAAGGTGAATTTGCTATTGAAAAAGCTATTTTTTTTGCATCTATTTCATTTTTACATTTAGAAACATTTATAGTGATAAATTTAGATGCTCCCTCACCATCTGAAACAACTCTTTTAGCCAAATTTAATAAAACATTATTTAAAGCTCTGTCAAAATTTTTAATTTTATTTTCATTTATATTTTTTACTTGTGAATTATTTATTTTGTTAGTTGCAAAAATAGATACCATATCGTTCGTACTAGTATCTCCATCACAAGAAATAGCATTAAAGGTGTTAAATATATTTTTTTTTAATAATTTACTTAAAATATCATTAGATAAACTTGCATCTGTAAAAATATAAGCCAAGGTTGTCGCCATATTTGGATGTATCATGCCAGAACCTTTAGCAATTCCATAAATTTTAACTTTCTCACTGCCTATCTTACATTCTTCCATGGCAATTTTTGGCTTAGTGTCAGTAGTCATGATTCCAAGTGCTGCTTTCATCCAAATAAATTTATTTTGTGTATAACGAATTTTATTAATTAAATTTGGTATTTGATGAGATATTTTTTCAAATGGAAATTCTTCTCCAATAGTGCCAGTACAACCAAATAGAATTTCTTTTGGATTTATTTTTTTAGGTATTTCCTCGTCTTGTTTTTGTTTTTCTGTTAAATTTTTTGAAACTAGATCAGCTAATTTTTTTAAACTTTCATATCCTTGTTTTCCTGTAAATGCATTTGCATTTCTGGTATTAACAATTAAGGAAAATACTTTTTTAGTTTTTTGATTTAAGTTCCATTTTATATTTTCAGAAACAATTTTAGACTGCGTATAAAGTGAGGCGTGATTTGCGCCATCTCTGAAATAAAACATTGATAAATCATCTCTGTCATTTTTATATAAATTTGCACTCAGTACTGAAATTGACAAACCGTCTATATGATCTAGGTCTTGAAAATCAATCATTTTGGTATTTTTTGATTGTGAAGATAGAAAATTGGTTAAATTAATTCCCATATTGTTTAAATTATTTATTTAATACATATATTAAACATAATACTTAAAGAATAAATCAAATAGTCATGTTTAATCCATTAAATCTAATCTCCAAATTTATTAAATCTAGCAACCAAAAAGAGCTTGATAGGATTAATAAAATTGTTGAAAAAATAAATTCATTAGAGGAAAAATTTATAAATTTAGATGATGCAGATTTTCCTAAAAAAACTTTAGAGTTTAAAGAACTAATTAAAGGTGGAAAATCATTAGATGAGATAATGCCTGATGCATTCGCGCTTGTAAGAGAAGCATCGAAAAGAACTCGAAAAGAAAGACACTTCGATGTTCAACTAATTGGGGGTGTGGTTCTGCATGAAGGAAAGATAGCAGAAATGCGAACAGGTGAAGGAAAAACTTTAACAATCACGTTAGCAGCTTATTTAAATTCGCTTGGTGAAAAAGGAGTTCATATAGTAACTGTGAATGATTATTTGGCTAAAAGAGACTCAATAGAAATGGGTCAAATTTACAATTTTCTTGGGCTAACTTCGGGATTTATTAATAACGACCAAAGCGATGAAGAGCGTAAAAAAAATTATAATTGTGACATAACTTATGCAACTAATAGTGAATTAGGATTTGATTATCTTCGTGATAATATGAAATTTTCACAAAATGAGATGGTTCAAAGAGAACATTCATTTTCAATTGTTGATGAAATAGACTCGTGTTTAATTGATGAGGCAAGGACTCCTTTGGTAATATCTGGATCAGCAGATGATAAGACAGCACAGTATTTAGCAATAGATAAACTAGTAAGAATTTTAAATGACAAAGATTTTGAAATAGATGAAAAGGAAAAAAGCATTCTTTTAACTAATGATGGAATTAATAATGTTGAAAAACTTTTTTCTAATGCTGGAATTTTAAAAAATGATAATTTTTATGATCCAGAAAATCTACATTTAGTTCATCATGTTAATCAAGCTTTGAGAGCAAATCATTTATTTGAGAAAGGCAAAGACTATATTGTAAAAGATGGAAGTTTAAAAATAATTGACGAATTAACAGGAAGAATTCTTGAAGGTAGAAGGTTTGGAGATGGATTACATCAGGCACTTGAGGCAAAAGAAAAAATTGATGTTCAGGCGGAAAATCAAACCCTAGCTTCGATCACCTATCAAAATTATTTTAAACTTTATAAAAAGATCGCAGGTTGTACAGGTACTGCTGTAACAGAGTCTGAAGAATTCTTTGAAATATACAATTTATCAGTTGTGGTCATTCCTACTAACAAAGAAATGATCAGAAAAGATTTTAATGATTTAATATTTAGAACTGAAGAAGAGAAAAACAACTCAATAATAAATAAAATTATAGAACGTAATCAAGTTGGACAGCCAATTCTAGTTTTTACATCGAGTATTAATAAATCTGAAGTTTATTCAAATTTATTGAACAAGAAAAATATTAAACATGTCGTTCTTAATGCTAAAAATCATGAAAACGAGGCAGAAATTATAGCCAATGCAGGTAAAGAAAAATCAGTAATAATTACAACTAGTATTTCTGGACGAGGTGTTGATATTCAACTTGGTGGAAAAAAAGGCTCAATTCCTGATGACCAACTCAAAATTGATAAAGATAAAATAAAGTCTTTAGGAGGTCTGTTTGTGATTGGCACTGAAAGAATGGAGTCTAGAAGAGTAGATAATCAGGCAAGAGGTAGATCTGGAAGACAGGGAGATGAAGGTAGCTCAGTATTCTATGTGAGTTTAGAGGATGACTTAATGAGAATTTTTGGATCAGAGTCCATGAACAATATGCTTGAAAAATTAGGACTTAAAGATGGAGAGAGCATAGATCACCCTTGGATAAATAAAGCATTAGAAAGAGCGCAGCAAAAAGTAGAAGCAAGAAATTTTGATATTAGAAAAACTCTTATTAAATTTGATAATGTCTTAAATGATCAAAGACATGTCGTTTTCTCTCAAAGAAAAAACGCAATAAATAGCAGTGATATTTTTAGTTATTCTGATGAATTTTTAAAAGAAATAATAGGGGACTTAATTAAACTAAAAATTCAAAAACTTTCAAATCCAAAAAGTACTGAATTTAGTAACAGAATTAAGCAAATACTAGGAAAAAGTTTCACAGATAAAGAGTTTGAGGAATTAATCTCGTCTAAAGATGAAGAACTTAAGGAAAAAATACTTTCAAAATTTAATGAAACAAGAAATGAGAGAATTAAGATTCTTGGAGAAGATTATGCAAAAGATATTGAAAAAAGAATTTTTTTACAATCCATTGATTTAAATTGGAAATCCCACATTCAATACTTAGAACAATTAAGACAAGTTGTTGGTTTAAGATCTTATGGTCAAAGAGATCCTCTAGTTGAATATAAAAAAGAAGCTTTTGATTTATTTTCAAATCTCTTAGAAAAACTAAAATTAGACTATGTTACAATTTTGATGAATCTAAAAGTTGTTACAGAGCAAACTAAAAAAGAGAATAATAATACTGAGATTTTACCTCAAAAAAATCAAAACAAAAAAATGGGAAGAAATGAACCATGTTTTTGTGGTTCAGGTAAAAAATTTAAACACTGTCACGGTGCTTTATAATTTTAAATTAATAAAATAATCAAACCTAACAAAATAACACTTATACCAATAACAATTTGTATTTTTTTTGATTTTAAAATATTTTCAAATTTATTTTTTTTGACAGTTAATGAACTTAAATCTTCAGTTGTACTTATAAATCCATCATTCCTTCCAATTTTTAAAAACTT
>JACWDH010000010.1 GCA_014654235.1 Pelagibacterales bacterium SAG-MED10
CCCAACGGACCAAATAAGAGCACCAACAATTAAACCGTACTCCCAATCACCAAAATTTATAAAAACATAAAATAATGCGGGTACCAACATTCCACCTACTGCTGCAATTATTGGAAGTAAGGCTTGTTTTATATTTGAAAGTTCTCCCTGTAAAAACTCTCTTTTAATTTCAAGAGTTACAAAGAAGAAAAATATTGCCATTAAAGCATCATTAATCCAATGAATTACTGATAATTTTAATCCAAAATTGTTAATACCAATGAATAGATATTTATTTAATGTTGAAAAGTATAAATCTGCTAAGTTTGAATTGCTTATAAATAAAGCAATAATAGCAGCAAATAACAAAACTAATCCACTAGCTGCCTCTAACTTAAAGAACCATTTAAAAGGTTTTGAAATATAATTGATCATAGAATTAGGAAAGGTCTATAATAAATAGTTTAATATCTTTCAATGTTTCATATAGGTTGAAAAGCAACACTTCTAATCCAGGAAATATGTTAACTAATGGTGTTTTTAGAGTGTCTAGTAAAATAATTAGTGCCCCTAAAGAAATTATAAATACAATTAAATATGAAAAAAAACTTGCTACTTTTAGTTTTTTTAATTTCCTTAGATTTGTTCTCAGTTTCATTGATGGTTGATAATTTAGATTTTACTTTTTCATTCTCTACTGGTTGTTTTATTAATTGATGTTTAGATTTATCATCATTTAATTTTTCACTATCTTCCTTTTCTTTAATAGCAATATCCTCATTTACTTGTGGAGATTCAGAAATTAGCTCTTCTTTTTTGTAAAACCAAACACGATCACACGAACCACATTGTAGATTTCGTCCCTCAGCTGGAATTAAATTTATATCAATATTGAATTTTTTTTTTTTACAAGGACATTCAATAATCATAAATTCTTATATACCAGATATTTATTAAAATTCTTTTAATTTTGAAACTTTAATCGTTGAAAATATCAATAACTATTGTATTAGTAATGCTCTCGGAGTGTAGCGCAGCCTGGTAGCGCATCTGGTTTGGGACCAGAGGGTCGCAGGTTCGAATCCTGCCACTCCGACCATCATTATGAAAAAAGCAATAATTTATATTCCTAACAAAAGCCCGATGCAGTCAGGTCTTGGAAAAACCAATAAATGGATATTAGAATTTATAACAAAAGACCCAACTAAAAATCCTTTAATGGGATGGGAAAGTTCTTCTGATACATTAACTGAATTAAAATTAGAATTTTCAACTAAAGAACTAGCAATTAATTATGCAAAAAAGAATAAAATTGAATACGAAATAATTGAACCTAGAAAAAGAAAAACTGTAAAAAAATCTTATGCAGACAATTTCTTAAAATAATTATGTTTAGATTTTTTACTCAAAGAAATTGGTACCTATGGTCTTGGTTTGGTTCTGCTATAATTCTTTCATCACTTTGGATTCAAGTTAAAATCGATGTAAAAATAAATGAGTGGTTTGGAGAATTTTATGACATGATTCAAAAAGCACTTGGAGCACCCAATGCTATAACAATTGAGGAGTATTGGGCAAGTTTACTTTCATTTATAATTTTAGCAGCAATGTATGTTGGAGTTGCAGTATTAGTAAGTTTTTTCACATCACATTATTTATTTAGATGGAGAGCTGCTATGGTTGAATGGTACCATTCCGTATACGACCAGGCTCGTAAAATTGAAGGTGCTGCTCAAAGAGTTCAAGAAGATACAATAAAATTTTCAAGAATAATGGAGTCTTTAGGAACAAGTTTGATTGAGGCTTTAATGATTCTAATTGAATTTATGCCAATTTTATTTGGTCTTAGTATAGGTATACCAATTTTCTTTTTTGGTGATTGGGAGTACGGTTTAATTGTTGGTGCTCTTATTTGGTCCGTTGGGGGAACTATTTTTCTAGTAATTTTAGGACTAATTTTGAGGTTGGTTGGTGTTGAATACGATTTACAAAAAAAAGAAGCTGCTTATAGAAAAATATTAGTTATTGCAGAAGACGATGGAACAATAAGACCAAAAACTATAGACGAATTATTTGAAGGTGTAAGAAGTATTCATTATTTAAGTTATCTAAGATATTTATATTTTAACATTGGTAGAATTGCTTACTTACAGGCTAATGTATTATCAGCATATGTTTTTTTAGCCCCAGCAATCGTAGCAGGAGCAGTTACCCTGGGTGTAATGCAGCAAATCATAAGAGCTTTTGGAAGAGTTGAAGGTTCAATGCAATATATTTTAAAAGCATGGCCCACAATAATTGAACTAGCAAGTGTGTACAAACGTTTAAGAGAATTTGAATATAAAATAAGACAAGATGATTATGTTGATGAAAAAATTTAATGACAATTGAACAAAAATTTATAGATCAATTTGTAAACGTAACATCGAAAGCGGCTGTTGCTTCATACAGCTATGTAGGGAAAAAAGATAAAATTGCTGCTGACAAAGCTGCTGTTGACTCGATTAGAAATGATTTAAACCAAATAGATATTAAAGGAAAAATAGTTATTGGCGAGGGTGAACTCGATGAAGCTCCAATGTTATATATAGGTGAAAAAGTTGGTACAAACAATGGTCCTGAAATAGATATAGCTGTCGATCCATTGGAAGGCACTAATTTTGCTGCAAACAATCTTCCAGGTGCTTTATCGGTAATTGCAATTGCTGAAAAAAATAATCTTTTTCATGCCCCCGAAACATATATGGAAAAAATATCTGCCAAAGTTAATGAGAAAGGTGTTGTTGATTTAGATTATTCTACCAGAGAAAATATTTTTAATTTATGCGAGTATTTGAATAAAAAACCAGAGAGTATAACGGCCTGTGTTATGGATAGACCTAGACATAAAGATATTATAGATGAATTAAATATATTGGGTGTTAAAATAAAATTAATTACTGATGGTGATGTATCAGGTGCTCTATTAGTATCAGATGACAAATATGGTGTAGATATTTTTCTTGGTATAGGAGGGGGTCCTGAAGGCGTTCTGGCTTCTGCAGCCCTTGACACTTTTGAATGTAGTTTTCAAGGAAGATTCCTATTTCATACTGAGGAAGACAAGAGAAGAGCCAATAAAATGGGAATTACCAATTTATCAAAAAAATATGAATTAGATGAGATCGTTAAAGGAGATTCAATTTTTTGTGCGACAGGTATTACATCAGGGGATTTAGTATCAGGGATAATAACAGAAAATAATAAATTCATTACAGAAACTTTAGTCACACATAAAAGTACAGGTTTAAAAAAAATAATTAAAAAAGTTGTAAATAGATGATATTGATAACTATCATAAAGCTTGATTAATATACTTTTTTACAATAAAAAAACAGCAATTCGGTCCCTTCGTCTATCGGTTAGGACACGTGGTTTTCATCCTCGAAAGAGGGGTTCGATTCCCCTAGGGACCGCCAGATTATTTATAAACTTTCTTATGGTTTATTACGTATATTTAATAAAAACACTGGATGGTTACAAAAACAAATCATATGTTGGATATACTAATAATTTGATTTCTAGAATTAATAAGCATAATTCAAATATTGGTGCAAAATCAACAAAAGGTTATAAATGGGAAATTGTTTATAAAAAAAGATTTTACTTAAAGCAAAAAGCACTTTCTTTTGAATATAAACTTAAAAAAAATAGAAAAGAAAGATTAAAATTAATTTATGATTTTAAACAAAAATCAAAAACTTAAAATTGCAACAATATTACCTTATAAAGAAAACTATACTGTAGATAAAGCATCAGCTGCATCATTATGGGTGTCTGAATTTTATAAAAATTCAAAGTTTAAAAAATATAACTTTATATATGGTCATACAAAGTCTAAGAAATATTTAACTACAAATTATATAAATATAAATTTAAAAAATATAAAATCTAAGATTAAAAGTACAACAAATGAGTATGCTGATAAACTAATTAATGATTTAAATTATAAAAAATTTGATATTGTTGAAATACACAATAGACCACAGCTTCTTCTTAAATTATTAAATAAAGTTAAATCTAGATTTATTTTTTATTTTCATAATGACCCATTATCTATGAAAGGATCAAAATTTATTAACGAAAGATTAAAAATACTTAACACAGTTGATAAGTTAATTTTTGTAAGCGAATGGGTAAGAAATAGGTTTTTTTTAGATATTGATAAAAAATTACAGACAAAAACAGAAGTTATATATCCAAGTGTAAACGTACAAAGACCTGTTAAAAAAAAAAAAAATATTATCTTTGTTGGAAGATTAAATCATTCTAAAGGTTATGATTTGTTTAAAGAAGCTATAGTTAAAATACTTGATGAGTTTCCTAAATGGTGGGCATATTCAGTTGGGGATGAAGAAAGGAGATCCATTTATATATTACATTCAAGACATAAAGAATTGGGATTTATCAATCATAAAGATACTCTAAAATTACTTAACAAATCTGAAATAGCAGTTGTACCTTCAAGGTGGGATGAGCCATTTGGCAGAACAGCTTTAGAGTCGTCCTCTAGAGGATGTGCTACAATAATTAGTAATCGGGGCGGTTTAACAGAAACAACTGATAATGCTATAGTCCTTAAAAAACTTGATGCTAGAAATCTATACAAAGAAATAAAAAAAATTATTAATTACCCAAAAAAAAGAAAAAAAATTCAAGTGTTTGGTAGAAAAAATATTAAACATTTAATTAAAGAAAATACAAAATTAATAGATGAAGTTCGTGAAAATTGTTTTCCAAGATTTAATGTAAATTATATCAAAAATAAACTTAAAATTATTAATTTATACAATCAAGGTCAAAAACTTAATCATAGATTGTTTAATATTTCGTTAGGAAAAAAATTTACTAATGGTTTTGTTAGAAATGGTCATGATGTCTTGGAAATAAGTGATAGAGATTACATAAAAAATAATAGATCATTTAATTTAATACCTAATATAAACAATTTTCAAAACTTCTTAATAGAGAGCTTTAAAAATTATAATCCAGATATATTTTTTTTTGGTCATACAAAAAATTTGAATTTAGAAACAATAGATAAATTAAGATCAATTAATAAAAATTTAATTATATCACAATGGAATGAGGATCCAATTATGTCTGGATTAGATTATTCGAAGCAAAATATATCAAATATTAATTATTATGCTGACTATGTTGATCATAATTTTATAACCACTCATCCATCTGTAATTAAAAATAAAGTTAATAATAAAAATTTTCATTTTTTCTTTGTACCTGTTGATAAAAATATAGAAAGATATGATGTTTATAAACTACGACCTAAAAACGATTTATTTTATGCAATGAGTCATGGTGTTAATCGTGCAAAATTAAAAGAGGGTACAGAGGATGATAGAATAAATTTTTTAAATAAATTAGTAAAAAAAATACCAAACATAAAATATGATTTTTATGGTTTCTCAAATAAACAACCTATTTGGGGAAATGATTTTAACAATGCTTTAATCAATTCAAAAATGGCTCTTAATTTAAGTAGGGGCAAACCTACTAAATATTATACAAGCAACAGGATAGCTTCTATTATGGGTAATGGATTACTTACTTTTATAGATAAAAATGTTGGTATGTCTGATTTTTTTAATAAAGATGAGGTTGTTTTTTATTCAAGCATAAATGACCTTTCAAATAAGATTAATTTTTACTCTAGGAACGATAAAATCAGATCTCAAATTGCAAAAAACGGTAAAACCAAATATTTCAAACTTTTCAATGAAAGTAAAATTTCTAAATTTATAATTAATATTTCGCTAGGTAATAAATCTACTTTATTTTAATTTGTGACTAAATTTTTTAAAAATGTTTTTCGGCTATTTTTAATAAATACTCCTTTTTATATTATTCTAAATTATGTAAAAAATTTTTTACCTAATTATAAGTCTAAAAAGAAATCACTTAAAATAGAAAAACATATTTATAAAAAATTCATTAGTTTAGACTCTAATAAAAAATGGTTTTGTAATAACTTAAATTTTTTAACTCATAATTTTAATAAATTTGATAACACCTCAAATATATCTAATATTTTAGAAATCGGATCATATGAAGGCCGTAGTGCTATATTTTTTTTAGAAAAATTTCAGAATTGTAATATCAAATGTGTGGATACATGGTCTGGCAGTGATGAGCATAATGTTTCAGATTTTACTAAAATAGAAAAAAATTTTGATTTAAATACATCTCAATTTCAAAAAAATAATAGACTACAAAAATATAAAATGACTTCGAATAATTTTTTCCAATCAAATAATAATAAATTTGATTTCATTTATGTCGACGGTGATCATAGTGCAGATCAAGTATATCTTGATATAACAAATTCTTGGGAAGCTCTAAATAAAGGCGGTTACTTACTTTTAGATGATTATATGTGGTGGTATTATAAAGATTTAAAAAAAAACCCCTCTACACCCATTAATAAGTTTATAACTAACAATATAAATGAAATAAGTTTTTTGAAAATATGGCATCAGGTTATTATTAAAAAAAACTCCCTATAATTTAATTTTATTTAAAGCATTATTTTTAAACAAATTTGCTTCCTTAATATATCTTCTGACCATTTCTGTAGATTTATGTCCTGTCATAGCCATTATGCTTCTTTCTTCTGCTCCTGACTCGGCAGCTGATGTAGCAAAACCGGATCTTAAACTATGCCCAGAGTAATTTCTGCTTTCAATGCCAGCTAATTTTAAATAATGTTTTATAAGTAAAGCAACTGATTGGTCCGTTAATCTATTATGTGATAGTTTTGATCCTTTATTAAACCTTCTAAATATTGCTCCTGAGCTAATTTTTGATATTTCAATCCATTTTTTAATTGAAATTACTGGGCAATATTGTGAATTTTCAAAGTAGGGAAGTCCTTTTACTGAACCCTCACCAAATTGATCTGTTTTAGATCTTTTAAGGCTAATCTTGAGACCCTCTTGAATGAATTCGAGATCATCGTAGTCCAGTGAAACTATCTCTTTTCTTCTAAATCCACCTGAAAACCCAATTAATATTATTGACCTATCTCTAATTTTTTTTATTTCTTCATTTTTTTCTTTATCAATTACATTAATAAGTATTTTTAAATTATTAATTAATAATGGTTTTTTTCCTTTTTGAATGCTACCTTTTCTTCTTTTAATCCCCATTATATTTTCAATAATTGATGGGTGCTTTGTATCTAAATAATGACCCTTAAGTTTATGTATTACGCCTATTGATACCAATCTTCTCTTTAGTGTACTCATTTTAACGTCTTTCGTTGATAAATGAGTTAAATATAATGATACAACTTTTGGTTCTGATGGAAGAGATTTAAATCCATTTTGCGAACAGAATAATCCAAAATCGTTAAAGTCTGATTTGTAAGCTCTGACTGTATTGTTTGCCTTTGAATTTTGAAGATTTAATAAAGTCTCTTGCTGCAATGCTTTTATATCTGTTATTATATTACTCATAAGTATTACTATTGATAACCATTAATTATCGTTATTAATATATCAAGAGTTATCTAATGTCAAATAAAATAATTAATCATTTTTAATGAAAATTAATGATGTTGCGAGCTCTATAAGGATGAAATATAACTTAAAGATGGGCATAGACGGAGTAATCGAACCAATATATTTTCTAATCACTTCGATTGGTTTTGTAATTTTGAGCTTTATTCAATATAAAAAAAAAGGAAAAACGATTGAAACGATTTATCTCTCTATTTTATCTATTTTCTTTTTAGTTTGCTTCATTATTTTAAATTTTTATTGATGAAAGGTACTAAATTTCAATTAAAGGTCTGGAAATACCTTAAAACGATACCAAAAGGTAGTGTAAAAACCTATAAAGAGGTGGCAATTGCTTTAAAAAACCCCAAATCAGTCCGTGCTGTAGCTAATGCATGTGGAAAAAATCCTTATGCGCCCAAAATACCATGTCATAGAGTAATTCGGTCTGATGGAGGCCTTGGTGGATACTCTGGCAGAGGTGGAATTAAGACAAAGCTGCGTTTATTGAGATCTGAAAAAATTGATATTTAATGGCTTTTTAGGACTATTTTATGATCAAAAACATTAGTAATATCAACATTTTTTCAATATTTACGGATATTTTAGTTTAAGTAGTATTATGCACCCTTCAGTTGTACTATATATCAAGATATACCTAAATAAAGCACCTCTATGGCCGTTTAAAACATATATTCTATTACTGCATTGCTCTACTTTTCAATGTTTACAGGGATCATTTTATTCTTAAATTTCAAAGAATTTTTTATGAATTTTTATTCCCCTACCCACTTATTTAAATAAATATTTTGAATTTTGTGTTTAATTAGCTAAAATAACTATTGATATTAAACACTTTTAACTATCCTGGTTTATTTTCTCCTTAAAACTCTAAACTTTTCCTTTATCTTTTAAAAATAAAGATAATTAATTTTCTATTTTCTTAAGTTAATTAAAAATTTTAAGTTTATTATTAAATATATATAAAACAAATAAATTAATAATTACAATGTTTTAACAATATATATTAATGTAATAGATTATATATTGGTAACTATTTATTTACTATTAATTAGATTTAGTAATCAAATATTCTCTTCTAGATATATATAGCCCACTAAGAACAATTATAAATAAACCTAAATAGGTCCAATTATCTGGTAATTCATTGAAGAAATAATAGCTAATAAGTATATTTGTAATAATCTCTGTATAGCCCAAAGGAGCTAATTTAGACGCATCAGCATATTTGAGTGATAATATTAGAAAAAGATGTGCTACAGCAGCTATAAGGCCGATTAAAGCCATTAAAATCCACTCAGTCATAGATGGTTTAACCCAAATAGAGGGCACAAATAAGCTAATTATTGATAAACCAACTAAACTAGTGAATAATAATGTTAATAAAGAATTGTCAGAAGTGCTCAATTTTCTGGTAATAATAAAATAGAACCCATAACAAATACCACAAGTAACCGCTGCTAAAGTCGCTAAATTTACCTCAATAAAACCAGGTCTAATTACGATTAAGGCACCAAAGAAACCAATTAAAACAGCGGACCATCTTCTAATCCCAACCTTCTCATTAAGAAATATTGGAGAAAAAGCAGTGCAAGTTATAGGTGCTACAAATGCTAAAGTTAAAGCTTTTGGAAGTGAAATAACTGAAATTGCATAAAAAAAACATAAGGTAGAAAAGGCTAAAACAAAACCTCTGATCAATTGTAATTTAGGGTTTTTACTCCAAACAAGAGTTCTTCTATAAAAAACTAACATTAAAGATAATGTAAAAAGTGCTGAAAAGAAATACCTTGCCCAAACTATTTGAAAAACATCCATAGAAGCACTTAAATGTTTAGCAAAAGCATCCATAACTGGAACGATCATCCAGGCCGATGCATTTAAAATTATAGCCCTCACCCTTAAACAATATCTATTAAATGAAGTATTTTAAAGCAAAGAATACTACTATCGGAATTGTAAAAAATGATATGATAGTAGATACAACGATAGTACTAGCAATACTGTCTACAATTTTTTTTGGTGAGTACATGCTACCTACTAGATAATTTAATATAGCACTAGGCATAGCACTTTGTATTAATAATACACCTGCAGCAAATCCAGATAAATTAAAATAATAAATTATAATAAATGCAATTATGGGTCCCAATATTACTCGACATAAAGATAGTAAAATTGAGTCTTTTAACGAAAATTTTAGTTTTGTTAAAGCTATACCAAGTGACATGAGAACTAAAAAAATTGTTGCATACGTTAAAAGAAATGTGGTGTTTTCAAGAAATAATGGTGTTTGAATCTGAAAAAATAAAAAAATAACAGATATAATTATAGCATAAACAGGTGGGCTTTTAATAACTACATCTAAGGAAAATTTTTTTTTTGCCAAAAAAATACCTAGTGTAAAATGAAACAAAATAATAACTGAAGCAACAGCAGAAGCTATACCTAACCCCTCCGTTCCATAAGCAAAAAGACAAATTGGAATACCCATATTACCTGTGTTAGGTAAAATTAATGGTGGCAATTCCATACTTAAGTCTTTTCTTAATAAAAATAATAATACTAGACCTATTAAGGCAAACCCACCTATCATTAATAATGCATAAACAAAATAATGGATAAAAATATTTAATGTAATTCCAGTCGTTGTTACAGTGTAAAAAATCATTGCTGGTGTACCTATATTACCAGCAAAAATAGTTATGAAATTTGTATCAAATTTTGGATTTTTTTTTCCTAGATAGTACCCAACACCAATTACAAAAAAGACAGGAAATATAACTTCAAATATTTTTATATAAATTTCCATTAATTATAAAGTCTAATTAATGTAGGAAATTTTAGAATATTTTTGTTATTTTTGAAAATTGATAGACACTTTTTTGAATTAATTTCAGATGTTTTGTGAGTAATTATTACAATTGTAGCTTTTTTATTTATTTTATCAGGAGTTTGGATAAGTCTTTTTACGGATATTTTAAACTTGGCTAAACGATTAGTAATTTGAGATAAAACACCAGGTCGATCCCTTACTTCAAATCTTAAATATAGTGAATTTGTATAATTGTTTATATTATAAGATTTTAAAGCTTTTAATTGCGCAAAAGGAATTCCAAAAGGTTTTTTAATATTCCCTCTAAGTATGGACAACAAGTCAGAAAGTAAAGAAGATGACGTAGGTCCAGGACCTGCACCTTCACCTTGTAGAATACTTTCGCCAACTGGTTTACCTTCAAGAATTACTGCATTCATTACCCCGTTAACATTACCAATATAGGATTTTTTATTAACTAAACATGGGTGAACTGTTTCAAAAAGTTGATTTTTTTTTAATTCCGTTATGCCAAGAAGTTTTATTCTTAAATCTAATTGATTAGCAATTTTTATATCTTTTAATTCAATTTTTTCTATCCCCTCCATTAAACATTTGTGATGTGAAATTTTACTATTAAATGCAAGTGCAGATAAAATTCTTACCTTTGCAAAAGCATCAAAACCATTTAAATCTAATTTTGGATTGCCTGGTTCAGCATAGCCAAGTTTTTGTGCTTTAATAAGAACATCATTAAATTTTTGATTAGAATTTTCCATTTCAGATAAGATATAATTTGATGTTCCATTTAATATTCCATAAATCTTTGAGATATTGTTTGTCGCTAATCCCTCCTTAATTGATCTTAAAATTGGGATCCCCCCTGCTACAGAAGCTTCAAACTCTAAGTTAACATTATTTTTTTCAGCTAATTTTGCTAGATAATTTCCATGTTTAGAAATTAAAGCTTTATTTGGTGTAATAACGTGAACTTTACTTTTTAAAGCTTTCTCTACAATCTTTTTAGATATACCGTCAGATGATCCTATTGCCTCAAATAAAATATCAACTTTATGTTTTTTAAGTACGTCAAGTGGATTGCTATAAAAAATTTTCTTATTAATTTTAAATTTTCTTTTTTTTTTAATATTTTTTGCAGATATCGCGACTACATTAATTTTTGTTCCTGTTTTTATTTCAATACTTTTTTTTTTGTTATTTAGCTCATTAAGTAAATAAATACCAACTTGTCCTAAGCCAACTACAGCAATATTATATATTTTTTTCATTTACTAATATCAGGATAATTACTTTTTTTCGTATAGTCTTCTATATATATTTTATATTCTTCCAATGTCATACTAGTTATATCTTTTGATTTTTTTAATATTTTTGAAAGTATTTCTTTCTTGTCCTTCTTCTTAGTGGAGTCCTCAGTCCAATATTGAGAATCTTTATTTAAAGAACAATTATTAAAAAATAATAGTAGAAATAAACTTAATATTAATCTCATAATAATCCAGTTGTTTCAGGATAGTTAAATCGATTATTTAGACTCTGAACCGCTTGCCCCGCTCCACCTTTTATTAAGTTATCTATTGCCGAAAGTATTATAATTTTATTTTTGAATTTAGATTTACAGACTGAAATTAGACAATTATTTGTATTAATAACATCATTTGTACTTATTAGAGTATTTGATTTAGAAATCTTAATGAATTTTTCTTTTTTATAGAACTTTGATAATAAACTTATGACCTTAGATTGATTTACATTTTTATTCAAATCTAAATAAATAGTACTTAAAATACCTCTAAACATTGGGGATAAATGAGGTGTAAAACTTACCTCAATTTTTTTGTTAGTAAATTTTTTTAACATCTGATCAATTTCTGAATTATGTCGATGATTACCAACACCATATGCTTTTAAAGATTCATATAAATTTTTATTTTTATATTTTTTATGAACACCTCTTCCCGCACCAGAATAACCAGATTTAGAGTCTATTATTATATTTTTAAAATTAATAAAATTTTTATTAAATAAAGGAATTAGTGGTAAAAGAATGGACGTTGGATAACAGCCAGGGCTTGAAATAATATTATACTTTTTAAGTTCTTCTCTATTAATTTCAGGAAGTGAATAAATGCTTTTTTTTATAAGTCTAACAGCTCGATGATTCTGCTTATACCATTTTTGATATTCTGAAGCTTTTTCAAGTCTAAAATCTGCAGCTAAATCAATTAAAATATTTTTATTGTTGAGATGTTTAGATATATCTTGAGCTTCACCATTTGGAAGAGCAGTAAAAATTACATCAACATCGTTTAATAAATTTTTATTAAATTTTTTTATTTTAGGTAATTTATATTTTGATAACGACTTATCATAAGAAACGATGCTTTTACCTACTGAAGAATTACCACATAGATATTTTATGTTTATATGTTTGTGCTTAACTAATATCTTAATTAATTGAGTACCAATATATCCAGTTGATCCAGCGACTAACGCATTAAGCTTAGGCATTTTATACTATAACAGTTAAATATTAAAAAAAAATTATCTTTTAGAGAATTGAAAGCTTCTTCTAGCTTTTCTTCTACCAGGTTTTTTCCTCTCAACAGCTCGAGAGTCTCTAGTAGTAAGTTTTTCGGTTTTTAAAGTACCTTTTAAATTTTCATCAAATAAAACTAACGCTTTAGCTATACCATGCACCATAGCTCCTGCCTGACCAGTAGGTCCACCACCCTTAACACTACATCTCACATCATAATCTGTAGATTGATTTATGATCTCAAATGGTCTTGTTATTTGCATTTTATGTGTTTCATCAGCAAAATAATCACTAAATAATTTTCCATTAACATAAATTTTACCAGAACCTTTTTTTAACCACACTTTAGCAATGGATGTTTTTCTTCTACCAGTTGCATATTTACTGTCTTTAAAATCTAATTTAAGTTTTGGAGTTTTGGAGATTGTTTGTGTATTTTCCATATTAATTTCGAGCTAAATTTTTATTATTTAATTGTTTTAATTCAATGACTGTTGGATTTTGAGCTGAATGCGGGTGTGCATTGCCTGAATAAATTTTTAATTTAGTTAATTGTTTTCGACCTAAAACACCACCAGGCAACATTCTCTTAACAGCTAGTTTTAAAGTTTCTCCAGGTTTTTTTTCATGGAGTTTTTCTGGCGTAGTAATTTTAATACCACCTGGATGACCAGTGTGTCTGTAATATTTTTTATCTTGAAATTTGTTTCCTGTAAATTTTGCTTGTTCAATATTTTTAACTACAACAAAATCACCATCATCCATATGTGGAGTGTAGGTTGTTTTATTTTTTCCTCTTATAATATTTGAAACAACTGTAGCTAATCTTCCAACAACAGCATTAGTTGCATCAATTTCAAACCAAGATGATGTTATTTGATCTTTTTTAAGGAATTTCGTCATTGTGCGAGGATTAATACTATTATTAAAATCAATGTCAATTTTATATTTACCTTGAAAATAGCTCTTTTTTTGATAAAAAGATTATGCCGATTTGATCCTATTGCGGGCTTTAAACTGCTAAAAAGGAATATTCTAAAATTATCGGTAGGCATTTGAACTATATTGTGCGCCTTACATTAAGTTAAAGCACTAAAAAAGGAGAAACTATGAGTACTAAAAGAAACAACCCTGAAACTATTGCAATCCATGGTGGGGATTACAGAAGTGATCCTGCAACAAATGCAGTTGCTGTACCTATATATAGAACTACCTCTTATGAGTTTAATAGCACTGAACATGCTGCTAATTTATTCTCATTAAAAGAGTTTGGGAACATTTATACCCGAATAATGAATCCAACAAATGACGTATTAGAAAAAAGGATTGCTGCACTTGAAGGTGGTTTGTCTTGTGTAACGGTTTCATCAGGTCAAACAGCATCAACTTTTGCAGTATTAAATGTAGCTCAAGCTGGAGATAACATCGTAAGTTCCACTGATCTATATGGAGGTACTGTATCATTATTTAATAACACGCTTAGTAAACTTGGAATAGAAATACGATATGCAGATCCAAGTGATCCTAAAAATTTTGAAAAACTAATTGATGATAATACACGTGCCTTTTATGGTGAAACTCTACCTAACCCATATTTGAGAGTTTTCCCTATTAAAGAAATATCTGATATTGGAAGAAAATATAATATTCCTCTAATAATGGATAATACTGCTGCCCCTGTTATTTGTAAGCCTATAGAGCATGGCGCTGCTGTAGTTATTCATTCATTGACAAAATATATCGGTGGACATGGAACTGCAATTGCTGGCAGCATTGTTGATAGTGGAAATTTCGATTGGACAGCTGATCCCAAAAGACAACCATTATTCAATGAACCAGATGCAAGTTATAACAATGTAATATGGGGAAAAGCAGTACCTGAAATGACGGGAGCGAACGTTCCTTTCTCTGTACGCGCTAGAGTTTGTTTATTAAGGGATCTTGGTTCAGCCTGTCCTCCAGATAATGCTTTTGCAATCATTCAAGGACTTGAGACTGTTGCTTTGAGAATGAAACAGCATTGTGAAAATGCACAAAAGGTTGTTAATTTTTTGAAAAAACACAAAGAAGTAACCAAAGTAATTTATTCAACTGAACATGATAAACATATCTCAGATAGAGCGAAACAATACTTAAAAGGTGGAAATGGACCAATGGTTGGTATCGAGCTTAAGGGTGGAATTGATGCTGGTAAGAGATTTATTGAGTCCTTAAAAATGTTTTATCATGTTGCTAATATTGGTGATGCTAGAAGTTTAGCTATACATCCAGCTAGTACAACTCACAGCCAATTGAATGAAAAAGAGCTAGCCGCATGTGGTGTAACTCAAAGTTATGTTAGACTATGCATAGGTATTGAGCATATTGATGATATTATTGAAGATTTAGATCAAGCTCTAAATAAATCGTCAAAGGGTAAGCTTAAAGCAGTTAGTTAGTTCTAGTATTTATAAAGAAAAAATAAATAGAAGAGGTTACTAAAAAAATTGAACTTACTTGGTGTGCGGCAGCAATAAGAATTTGTGCACCAAGTATAATTGTAAAAATTCCCAAAATAATCTGCAAGATTATAAAAAATCCTAAAATATTAACTGATCTATATAATTTATTTATTTTATTTTTGTAGATTTTAAAAAATATTAATGCATAAAAAAATCCAATTACATATGCTAGGTTTCTATGAATAAATTGAACTAATGAAGGATCACTTAAAGCAGACAATTTAAATAAATTTTCAATTTTATTATCATTAGGAAAATAGGTACTTCCCATAAGTGGCCAAGAATTATAAATTTTGCCTGCATCCATTCCTGATACAAATGCACCGATCACAATTTGAGTTAAAATTAAAACCAAAAATATAAATGGAATTATTGAATTTATTCCATCCGAAATATATTTGTAATTTTGAAATTTTAAATAATTCCAAAAAATTAATGATAAAATCAAAAAAGCGATTAATAGATGAATAGATAATCTAAAGTGACTAACATCTACCCTATCAACTAAACCACTGCTAACCATATACCAACCAATAAAGCCCTGAAAACAAATAAGAAAAAATATAAAATATAAATCTAATATTTTTGAGATTTTCACTTTGAAGGAGAAATATATAAGTGGGATTAAATAGCACAAACCTATTAATCTCCCTAAAAATCTGTGTGCCCATTCCCACCAAAAAATTACTTTAAATTCTTGTAGTGTCATGTTGAAATTCTGTAACTTAAATTCAGGTATTTCTTTATATAAATTAAAATATAATATCCAATCGTTTTGGTTCAGAGGAGGAAGTATACCAGAAAATAATTGCCATTCTGTTATTGAAAGACCAGAGTCAGTTAATCTAGTTAAACCACCGACTACAATCATAATAGAAATAATAACAAACATTGCGATTAACCAAGTCGACAATTGATTATTAATTCTTGGATTTACAGTGTACATAAGCGCTTAAATATAATATTTTTTTGATAATCCAAATATATAAATGTCGCCATTAAAAAGAAAAAAATTAGGTAAAATTAGAATTGAATTAGATAAACTTGACAATTCACTTATTAAAATAATAAAAAAAAGAACAAATCTTGTCAAAAAGGTTCTGGAATTAAAAGATAAAAAAAACCAAATTATTGATCAAAAAAGAATAAATAATATTTTAAGAAATATTAAGAAAAAATCAGTTAAAAATAAAATAGATCCAAAAATTACAAATAGAATCTGGAAGAATATGATTTGGGCTTATATTGAGTATGAGAAAAAAAACTTTAAAAAAAAATAGTTATTTACTGTGTGGAGGTAATTTCTTCTCTACAAACATTTCATGTTTTCTTGTATCAGGATTATATTTTTTAGCTGAAAGTTTTACTTTAGCTTTTTCTCCACCAGCTGGTTTTTTTACATAATAAAAGAATGAACTGTCAGGCTTAGCTTCAGGAACTAATCTTACTTTGACATGTGTTTTTTTTGCCATACTATTTTAAATCTTTTATAATTTTAGAAATCTTAACTAATTTATTTTTTAAATTTTCAGCTTTTATAGATTTATCTGCAATTTCGTCAAGCTTTAAAGAAACTTCATTATTTAGCATCTTTTTTACACCATTAATTGTCATACCTTGGTCCTTTAAAAGGAACTTAACTTTCTTTAAAAGATTAATTGTTTTTTCATCATAATATCTTCTGTTTGAGTTTAATATTTTAGGCTTAATTTGCTTAAATTGTGTCTCCCAAAATCTAATTATATGGGTTGGAAGGATGCCTTTTTTATTTACCTGTAGTTTTAAAATTTTTGCAACTTCTCCAATAGTTTTATAAGCACTTTCTGACTTATCCATTTTCTTTAATATTGATAAATTCTTTAAATTCTTTTGACGGCTTAAATAAAACAACTTCTCTGCTTGATATTACTTTTGACTCTTTAGTTTTGGGGTTTCTTCCTATTCTTGATTTTTTCTGTCTTATAGAAAACGTACCAAATTTAGATAATTTTAATTTTTTTTCAGATTTAATATTTTTGACTATTGTTGATAAAAAATCATCAATTAAGTTTTCTGAAATTTGCTTAGAAAAACCAAGCTGCATATAAACCAAATTAACTAAGTCTTTTTTAGTTAAATTTATTCTCATTTTAAATATTGTGCTTGATCTTTTCTATCAAATTACCTTTTACAATTCTATGACAAACATCTAGTGAGTTTGAAAATCCTATATAATCAGTTCCACCATGACTTTTAACTACTGGTGAGTCTAGCCCAATAAAAATTGCACCATTATACAATCTGGGATCAAGTCTTTTCTTGAATTTTTTTAAATTTGATATGTTTAATAATGATGAAATTTTACCCATAATATTTCCAGTCATTGTTTTCTTTAATTCACTAGTAATAAAATTTGCAGTTCCCTCAGCAGTTTTTAATGCAATATTTCCTGTGAAGCCATCTGAAACAATCACATTTACATTACCATCCATTAAATGATTACCTTCGATATATCCTGCAAAGTTATAATTAACAGAATGTTTTTCATTTAAAATCTGATAAGTTTCTTTAATTGTTTCATTTCCTTTTAGTTCTTCAGATCCAATATTTAATAATGCTACATTAGGTTTTTCATCAGGATATAGTGAGGTGTATAAAGAAGCACCCATTATAGAAAAATCCATCAAATTTTTTGAACTACAATCAATATTTGCACCTAAATCTAATACTACACTCATCCCTTTTTTATTTGGCCAAAGTGCAGACAAAGCTGGTTTGTCAATATTTTCAATCATTTTTAAATTTAGTTTAGCAACTACTAATAAAGCCCCTGTGTTCCCAGCCGATATAACTATATCAGCTTGCTTTTCTTTAACACTCTGAATTGCAAGCCACATACTAGTTTCTTTACCCCTTTTGGCTCCTTCTAAAGGACTATCAGTGCTTTTGATCACTTTATCAGTATGAATAACTTCATAAAATTTACTATCAATTTTATTTTTAATTAATTCTGAGATTTGATTTTGGTCACCAAAAATCTTGTAAAAAACGTTTTTATTTGATCTATTATTTAGAATAATTCCTTCAATAATTTTTTTAGGTGAACCATCACCTCCCATTGCATCAACTGCAATTTTAATCAAATCTGACATATTATTGGAATATTATACTATTCTTTTGGGTCTAAAACTTGTCTTCCCTTATACATGCCAGTTTTTAAATCTAGATGATGAGATAATCTATATTCACCAGATTTTTTGTCTTCGACAATGTTTTTAGTTGAATATTTCATAGTTTGGGCCCTTCTCATCCCAGTACGGGAGGGGGTTTGTTTTCGTTTTGGTACGGCCATAATTAAAGGTTACTTACACTTTTTAAGTAAGAATTCAAAGTTTTTTTTGACAAATCATCATTAAAATTTTCAAAATAATCAAGTAAATATTCAATATTTCCAAAATCACTCAAAAAAATTGAAATTTTTTTTAATTTATCGTGTTTGGATAGGTCTTCCCAAAAATGAATCTCGGAAACCATTGAATGAAATAAATTTATGTAATCTTTCATTTTTTTATTAATAGATTGATCACCATAACCAATTTCTCTAATACTCAATTCAAGTTGACGAAAATTAAAATCATAAATTTCTTGTAATACACTCTTATTTTCATCTTTTTTGTAATTTTTAAGAAAAAAAGAAAAATGGAGTAAAAATAAGGTTAATCGATCAGAAAAGTTATCTTCTCTATTTAAATTTTTATATAAATCTTTATTTCTAGTGTAATTTATTAAATTATTATAAAGATATAGATAATTTTGTTTCATGCATAAAACATTATATATAATTTTTTTTTCATTAATAGTTACAAATTGTTCCTTTAAGCCCGTAGTGAAACATCACGGTGTTCCTTTTCTAGAAAAAAAACAAGCCTCATTAATAGTTAATAAAAGCAATAAAAATGACATCAAAAAAACCTTAGGATCACCATCAACTAAAAGTAAATTTGATAATGATATATGGATTTATATTGAAAGAAAACAAACACAATCAAAATTAAAAAATCTTGGAAGAATGAAAATTTTTAAAAATGATGTTCTAGTATTAGAAATAGACGATTATGGAATACTGAAAAAAAAAGAATTTTATAACAAAGAAGATATGGAAAATATAAAAGTTGTCGAAGCTACTACAGAGGCAGGTTTTAAAAAAAATTCTTTCATATACAATTTTATGTCTAGTATGAGACAAAAAATTAATGACCCTCTTGGTGTGAGGACCAAAAAACGTAAAGAAATTAGCCAGCGATAACAGCTAACAATAACAATGCTACTATATTTGTAATCTTAATCATCGGGTTAACAGCTGGTCCTGCTGTATCCTTGTAAGGATCGCCAACAGTATCACCTGTAACAGCAGCTTTGTGTGCTTCAGAACCTTTTCCACCGTGATTACCATCTTCAATATATTTTTTAGCATTGTCCCATGCTCCACCACCTGCTGTCATTGAAACTGCAACAAACAAACCAGTAATAATTACACCCAATAACATTGCACCCACTGCAGCTAATGCTGCAACTTGTCCACCAATGGCCAGAATTATGAAATATAATACGACTGGTGAAAGTACTGGTAATAAAGAAGGGATGATCATTTCTTTAATTGCTGCCACCGTCAATAAATCTACTAATTTGGCATAGTCAGGTTTTTGTTTTCTTTTCATTATACCTGGGTATTTTTTGAATTGTCTTCTTACTTCAACAACTACAGCTCCACCTGCTCTACCAACAGCTTGCATTCCCATTGATCCAAATAAATAAGGTAACATTCCACCGATTAACAAACCAACAACGACATAAGGGTTTGATAAATCAAAAGTTACAACAATACCTTCAAGAGCTGATCCAGCTTCTTTTGAGAAATGTTTAATATCTTCAGTATAAGCAGCGAATAAAACTAAAGCACCTAAACCTGCTGATCCAATTGCATAACCTTTTGTTACAGCTTTTGTTGTGTTACCCACAGCATCTAATGCGTCAGTAGTTTTTCTTACTTTTTTATCTAAATTTGACATTTCTGCTATACCACCAGCATTATCAGTAACAGGACCATAAGCATCTAGAGCAACAACCATACCAGCTAGAGCAAGCATAGTGGTTACCGCTATAGCAATCCCAAATAAACCTGCGATTGAATTAGTTATAAGAATACCTGCAACAATAATTAGAGCTGGAATTGCCGTAGCTTCCATTGATACTGCTAAACCCTGAATTACGTTTGTTCCATGTCCAGTAGTTGAAGATAAAGCAACAGATTTAACTGGTCTATAATTAGTACCTGTATAATATTCCGTTATCCAAATTAATAAACCTGTAATAACTAAACCAACAACTCCACAATAATACAAGTTCATACCATTAAAAGTTTTACCATTCACTGTATATTCATTTGTAAAACCTATTACATAATCTGTCACAGGCCATAAAATTACTAATGATGCTACTGCAGATACAATGAAACCTTTGTATAAAGCATTCATCACATTTTTATCTTTACCAAGTTTTACAAAAAAGGTGCCAAGAATTGAAGTTAGTATACATGCACCACCAATGCTTAAAGGATAAATCATCATGTTTAAATCTCCAACAAAAAAGATAGAAGATAAAACCATCGTAGCAACTATAGTCACTGCATAAGTTTCAAATAGATCAGCAGCCATTCCTGCACAATCACCCACATTGTCTCCAACGTTATCAGCAATAACTGCTGGGTTTCTTGGATCATCCTCCGGTATTCCAGCCTCAACTTTTCCAACTAAATCAGCACCTACGTCAGCACCTTTTGTGAAAATTCCACCACCTAATCTTGCAAAAATTGAAATTAAAGAAGCACCGAAACCTAGTGCAACAAGAGCATTAACAATTTCTCTTTCATCAACATTTAATTTTAATAATAGAAAGTAATAAACAGCTATTGACAATAATGCTAAGCCAGCAACAAGCAAACCTGTTACAGCACCTGATTTAAAAGCAACAGAAAGGCCTTGAGCTAAACCTTTTCTTGAAGCTTCAGCTGTTCTAACGTTAGCTTCAACAGATACCAACATACCAACATAACCAGCTATACCTGATAAAGCAGCACCAATTAAATATCCTACACCAACTAAAGGACTAAAAGCTATACTAACAATTACTAAAACAACAACACCAACAATTGCTATAGTTTTATATTGTCTTGCCAAATATGCTTTAGCACCAATCTGAATAGCAGATGCAATTTCCTGCATTTTAGCATTACCTGGGCTTGAGTTTAGAATGTTTTTTCCTGTGAAAAATCCATAAACAATAGACAATAAACCTGCAACTATTGTATATAATAAAATCGTTTCGACTGTAGAGCTCATGAAAACCTTAATGTTGTTGGTTGTTAAATTTTAAGACCGCACAATACAAAAAAAGCTAAAAAAGACAATAATTAACTTTTAGAATTGATGAACATAACCTTTGTTTTTAAGCAGTATTTCCCTACCTTTTTCATCAATTATTACCGATCTTTTTTTATTAGAACAAATTTTGCCAATTTGAGAAATTTGAATCCCTAAATTTTTAGATGTTTGAGCTATGATTCTAGATTTATCTTTGCTCGCAGTAAACAAAATTTGATAATCATCACCATTAGATACTAGATTAATTTTTTTCAACTTTTTTACTTTTAATATTTTTAATAGATTTTTTGAAATAGGTATATTTTTTTCATTTAAAGAAAATGATAAGTTTTGATTATTTATCATTTTACCCAAATCATCAATGAGACCATCAGATAAATCAATAGAAGTGTTTGCAATGTTTAATAATTTTTTAGTCAATTTTATTCGTATATCAGGGAGATAATATTTTTGAGCAAAATATTTTTTTAGTTCTTTAGAAACTTTAATTTTGTTTTTTAATATTTGTAGGCCCATAAAACTATCACCCAAATTACCTGTTACATAAATATCATCATTTACCAAAGCTTTATTTCTATAAATAATTTTTTTTGAATAACCTAACGATGTGACAGTAAAACTAAGTTTATTAGAAAATGTAGTATCACCTCCACATAGAGAAATATTATATTTATTTTGTTCCTCACTTAAGGATTTTGAAATTAAAGATAAGTTCTTTTTTGAGAAAGTCATATTATTACCTGAGCCAGCTATAAAATAAAATTTTGGTAACACTCCTTTACAAATTAGATCTGAAATTGAAGATCTCAAAATTTTTTTAATAACTAAATCAGGGTATTTAAAGTCAATAAAATGATAACCTAAAATATATGTGTCAACTGAAATAGCTATGCCTTTTTTTTTATCAAAAAAAATATCATCATTTAAATTTAAAGCAGATTTATTTTTGTTTGAGATCTTTGAAAAATACTTTTTAATTAATTCAAATTCATGCATTTTTAGATCTCAATTTTTTTCCAACATTATCTAGTAAAGCATTTAGATATTTTGTCTGAGAATTTTCTAAAAAAAAATTAGATGAATTTAAATATTCTTTGATGATAATGTTTAATGACAATTGTGGCTTGTACATAAATTCATAAGTTGCCGCTTTAAGAATAGTTTGAAAAACTTTATCAAGATTCTCAAATACAAAATCATCACCTAGTTTTGTATTTAATTCGTCTAATATTAGATCATTTCTCTCTATGGTCCCTGTTACTATATCTTTAATAAATTTTTTAAATCGATGTTTCGGGAAATCTAAATTATCATCTTCATTATAAAATTTACCATATAATTTTTGAATAATTATAACTCTTGGATTATTTTTTGGATTGAAATGGGTTCTCATTTTTGAGCTAAAATAGAAATCACTGCTTTAGCAGCTTCAGCACCTTTTTGTTTTCTTGCTTTAGCTTGTTTCATATTCAGACATGTTATTATGCCGTTACCAATAGGTTTTTTGTTATTAACAGATAAATCCATAATTGCATTGGTTGATGCCTGAGAAATAAAATCAAAATGAGGTGTTTGTCCCTTGATAACACAACCGAGAGCTAAAAATGCATCATACTTTTTAATATTTTTTGAAATTGTAACAGGTATTTCAAATACACCTGGAACAGATATAATTTTAATTATATTTGATTTATGAATTAAACTTAGGGCACTGCTCAGTAATCCTTTTGATATATCTTTATAATAATCTGCAATAACTATTAAATATTTTTTTTTCATTAAATTAGTTCCTGTTTAGTAATCTTTATATCATATCCTTCTAAACCAATAACTTTTTTCAGTGATTTAGTAATCAAAATCATATTTTTAATTTTTAAATCTTTAATTATTTGAGCACCTATTCCGTAGTTTCTTATGAGTTTATCATTTCCTCTTTTATAAAATTCTTTGTTTTTGTAATCTTTCAGAGTTTGAGTAACAGATCGTAGATTAGAGTCTTTAATAAAAACTAAAACACAACAAGAATATTTTTTAAAATAATTTAAAGTTTTATTAAATGAATTTGGCAATTGTTGACTTATTAAATAATTTTGAACTACATTTGACGAAATTACTCTAACTCTGGGTGTAACTCCTTTTTTAATATTTCCCTTTATTAATGCAAAATGCTCTGCACCGTCTAATAAATTTTCATATATTCTTATTTTATATTTTTGATCTTTTACTTTAATATTACTTTGTTTTTTAAGTCGTATTAATTTTTCTTTTTTAAGTCTGTAAGCAATTAAATCTTCAATTTTTCCAATTTTAAGTTTATGTTTTTTGGCAAAATTAAAAAGATTGTCACCTTTTGCCATTGTGCCATCTTCATTCATAATCTCACATATAACCGCTGAATTATTTTTTTTAGCTAATCTAGATATATCTACTGATGCCTCTGTATGTCCTGCTCTAACTAATACCCCACCATCTTTAGCTATAATTGGAAAAATATGACCTGGGGAAACAATATCATTTTTATTTGCATTTTTTTTTGATGCAATTTTTATTGTTCTTGATCTATCTTTTGCAGAAATACCTGTGGTAATTCCTTTTTTTGCCTCTATTGAAATTGTAAATGCAGTTTTGTTTCTTGATTGATTGATAGGCGACATTAAACTTAAATTTAATCTTTTTGCCTGAACACTATCTAAAGCAAGACAAATTAATCCGCGGCCATACTTAGCCATAAAATTTATATTTTTTGCATTACTGTCAGAAGTGGAAATAACTAAATCACCTTCATTCTCTCTTTTTTCATCATCTACAAGAATAAACATGCCACCTTTTTTGGCTACATTAATTATTTGCTCAATTTTAGCAAAATTATTTTTTTTCATTAAAATAATTTCTAACGTATTTAGATAGGATATCTATCTCAATATTTACCAGACTTGATATCTTTAATTTAGATAGATTTGTTTCTTTATATGTATGTGGGATAATCCAAATTTGAAATCCTTTTTTTGTAACTTTTGAAATTGTAAGAGATATACCATTTACACTTATAGATGCTTTTTCTATTAAGTGTTTTCTTTCTTTTTTAGGAATTTCAAATTCAAAAACATAAGATTTATCAACCCTTGAGATATTCAACACTTTACCAACAGTATCTACATGGCCTTGACAAATATGACCTGAAATTTTAGTTCCATACTTTAAAGGTAATTCTAGGTTTATAATATCTCTAGGTTTTAAAAATTTAAACTTTGATCGCTTGATTGTTTCATTTGAAAGATAAAATTCCATATTTTTTTTTTTAAAAGAAATCAATGTTAAGCACACGCCATCACAAGCTACTGATAAACCCATATCTCTACTTGAAACTTTAAGGTTACTTTTTACAAAAATATTAAGCCCCTTATCTCTTTTGACAATTTTAGAAATAGACCCTTGATTATATATAATTCCATTAAACATATTATTTGTTATAAAGGGTTATTGTATCTTTTCCATTAGAAGAATTAAGATTTTGTCTAAATGGATATTTTTTACTTAAGATATTTAATCCATTAAATTTAACAAAATCTGAGTTTGTTGGTAGTTTTTTTTGACTTTCGTATAAATAAAATTCATTAAATATTTTATTTTTTAATAAGTTTGTTGTGAGAAGATCTCCTCCCTCCACTAAAGTATTTCTAAAACCTAAAGAATAAAGTTTTTTCATAATTTGTCTTAGATCTAGTTGCTCACTATTTTTTAATTTTACTTTAATGAGTCCTATTTTCTTTTTTTTAAACATAGAAATTCTTGACTTATTTGCTTTATTATAAAAAATGATAGTATTTTTTTTATTAGCTGACTTAAAAATATAAGTATTTTTGTTTAAATTTAAGTTGTTGTCTAAGATAATTCTTACTGGAGAAAATTTTTCAAAACTTTTTATTCTGCAATTTAATTTTGGATTATCAATATTTATATAAAGAAATACCTGAATTTAAGTTACAGAATTTCAACATGACACTACAAGAATTTAAAGTAATTTTTTGGTGGGAATGGGCACACAGATTTTTAGGGAGATTAA
>JACWDH010000011.1 GCA_014654235.1 Pelagibacterales bacterium SAG-MED10
TCCATCATTGCTTGATGAAAGTTAGGGTCTAATTTTTTTATGTTTCCAATTTTTGTCTTTTTTATTTAGCTCCCTATAAACTCTTTTAATAGCCTTGTTAAAATCTCCATGTCTTCCACCCCATCTTGCAGAGTAAATACCAGGATTTTTATCTAAAAGGTCTATTTCTAAACCAGAGTCATCTGCTAGACATATAAGGCCTGTTTTTTTTGAAAAATATTTAGATTTTATTAGAGAATTTTCTTTAAATGTTTTTCCATTTTCTAGTGGACTTTTAAGATTAAATTCAGATGTGGAGTGAATTTTGATGTTTTTTGGCAGTAAACTCTTAATTTCTCTTAATTTACCTTTATTGTTTGTTCCAATAAGTAATTTATTTATTTTTTGTGTAGGCATCTAGAAATTATCAAAATTCTTACCATATATGCATATATGGAAAAAGAAGAAAACCAAAATACAGCTGCTAAAAATCATCAGGAGCCAGAAAAAGAAACAGCTAAGCCTGGGGAAAATTTAGATAGTGAACATGAAAAAGAAGAAACAGCTCAAGAGGCTGAAGAAGAAATTAAAGAGCTTACTCCAGAAGAAAAAATTGCTGAACTCGAAGACAAAGTAGCAAGAACTTTTGCTGAAATGGAAAATCAAAGAAGAAGATTTGAAAAAGAAAAAGAAGAAGCGTTCGAGTATGGAGGTTATAGTTTTGCTAAGGAAGCATTAAATTTAATTGATAATTTAGAACGTTCAAAGCAAGTTTTAGAAACTGATGAGAAGTTAAAAGATTCAGAGGCTCTTAAAAAATCCTTGGAGCATTTAGATATTATTAAAAAAGATACTATTTCAATTTTTGAAAAAAATAATATTAAACCAATTGAAAGTTTAAATAAAAAACTAGACCCTAACTTTCATCAAGCAATGATGGAAATAGAGGACGATACAAAAGAACCTGGAACAATTATTCAGGAAATTCAAAAAGGATTCACCATCAAAGATAGGCTTCTTAGACCTTCTTTAGTTGGAGTATCTAAGAAAGTTTCTAAAAAAGTAGAAAAAACTGAGGAAAATAAACAAAATATAGAGAATAAATAATTCTTAGATCAGCTTGTAGATCAGAATTTAAACCTTATATGACGAATAGGATAAAACATTATGAGTAAAATTATTGGAATAGACTTAGGGACAACAAATTCATGCGTTGCAATAATGGAAGGAACGCAAGCTAAGGTATTAGAAAATGCAGAAGGTGCAAGAACAACTCCTTCAGTTGTAGCTTTTACTGATGAAAGTGAAAAATTAATTGGACAGCCAGCAAAAAGACAAGCTGTAACAAATCCAGAAAATACCATCTTTGCAGTTAAAAGATTAATAGGAAGAAACTTTGATGATCCTACGGTTAAGAAAGATGTAGAAGCAGCACCATTTAAAATAGTAAATTCTGAAAAAGGTGACGCCTGGATTGAAGCTAAAGGTGAAAAATATTCTCCTTCTCAAATATCTGCTTTTATTTTACAAAAAATGAAAGAAACAGCTGAAAAATACTTAGGACAAGCTGTAACTAAAGCGGTAATTACAGTTCCAGCATATTTTAATGATGCCCAAAGACAGGCGACTAAAGATGCGGGAAAAATTGCTGGACTAGAAGTTTTAAGAATTATAAATGAACCAACAGCTGCATCGCTAGCTTATGGTTTAGATAAAAAACAAAATAAAAAAATTGCTGTTTACGATTTAGGCGGAGGAACATTTGATGTTTCTATTTTAGAATTAGGTGACGGAGTCTTTGAAGTTAAATCTACTAATGGTGATACGTTTTTAGGTGGAGAAGATTTTGATAATGCAGTTGTTGATTATTTAGTTTCTGAATTTAAAAAGGACAATGGTATTGATCTTAAATCTGATAAGCTGGCTTTACAAAGATTAAAAGAAGCCGCAGAAAAAGCAAAAATTGAATTATCCTCTGCTGAACAAACAGATATTAATCTACCATTTATTACTGCAGATAAAACAGGTCCTAAACATATTAATTTAAAAATGACTAGAGCTAAACTTGAAGCTTTGGTTGAGGATTTGATTGCTAGAACAATTCCACCATGCAAAACTGCTTTGAAAGATGCTGGTATTAATGCTAGTGAAATTGACGAGGTAGTTATGGTTGGTGGTATGACCAGAATGCCTAAAGTTCTGGAAGAAGTTAAAAATTTTTTTGGAAAAGAACCTAATAAAAGTGTTAACCCAGATGAAGTAGTTGCTATGGGTGCTGCAATTCAAGCAGGTGTATTACAAGGTGATGTTAAAGATGTGCTTTTATTGGATGTTACTCCTTTATCACTTGGTATTGAAACTCTTGGTGGCGTTTCAACAAAACTAATTGATAAAAACACAACTATTCCAACCAAAAAAAGCCAAGTATTTTCAACTGCTGAAGATAATCAGCCAGCTGTGTCTATAAGAGTTTTACAAGGTGAAAGAGAGATGGCTAGTGACAACAAAGCTTTAGGTAATTTTGAACTTGTAGGTATTGCTCCTGCACCTAGAGGAGTTCCTCAAATTGAAGTAACGTTTGATATTGATGCAAATGGTATTGTAAATGTTTCTGCAAAAGACAAAGGAACTGGTAAAGAGCAAAAAATTCAAATTCAAGCTTCTGGTGGATTAAGTGATGAAGAGATTGAAAAAATGGTTAAAGACGCGGAATCTAACAAAGAAGCTGACAAGAAAAAAAGAGAGTCGGTTGATGTTAGAAATCAAGCAGATACTTTAATTCACTCTACTGAAAAAAATCTAAAAGAGCATGGAGCAAAAGTTTCTGATGCAGAAAAAAAAGCAATTGAAGATGCATCATCAGCTGTAAAGGAAGCCTTAAAAGGTGAGGATGTTGAAGATATCAAGAAAAAAACTGAAGCTTTAGTTCAAGCCTCTATGAAACTTGGAGAAGCAATTTATAAATCACAACAAAGCGCTAAACCAGAATCTGGAAAAGATGATGGTGGTGATGATGCAGGTAAAAAAGACGAAAATGTTGTTGATGCTGATTTTGAAGAAGTAAAAGACGAGAATAAAGAAAAAAGCGCATAAACTGACATTAAATGTCTGGGGTAATTGAATGGCTAAAAGAGACTATTATGATGTCCTGGGTGTTAGTAAAAACGCGAGCCCTGAAGATTTAAAATCAGCCTACAGAAAATTAGCAGTTAAATATCATCCAGATAAAAATCCTGGCGACACTAAAGCTGAAGATAAATTTAAAGAAGCTAGTGAAGCTTACGGAATACTTTCTGATAAAGAAAAAAAACAAAACTACGATAACTTTGGTCATGCTGCTTTTGAGAATGGAGGTGGAAGACCAGGCGGAGGATTTGGTGGTTTTAGTGGTGCAGATTTTTCAGATATTTTTGAAGATTTCTTTGGAGATTTTGGTGGTAGTGGAAGATCTAGAAGCAGGAAGACTAATAACAGAGGCTCAGACTTAAGGTATGATTTATCTATTTCTCTTGAAGAAGCCTACCACGGTAAGAAGCAAGATATAAAATTTTCAACTACTGAAAAATGTGGAACATGCAAAGGAAATGGTTCAAGACCAGGCTCCTCTCCTGATACGTGTTCATATTGTGGTGGTAACGGGAAAATACGATCTAACCAGGGTTTTTTTACTGTTCAACAAACCTGTCCTCAATGTAATGGAGCTGGAGAAGAAATCACAAACCCTTGTAACGATTGTAATGGTCAAGGAAAAACTCAAGCATCAAAAAAAATATCAGTTACTATTCCAAGGGGAGTTGATGATGGTACAAGAATTAGACTTGCCGGAAAAGGAGAAGCTGGAAGCAGAGGAGGATC
Source organism: Pelagibacterales bacterium SAG-MED10 (assembly GCA_014654235.1). GTDB lineage: Bacteria > Pseudomonadota > Alphaproteobacteria > Pelagibacterales > Pelagibacteraceae > Pelagibacter. The sequence goes on from JACWDH010000011.1 coordinate 3,835, forward strand.
AACAGGTGATCTTTATTTGTTTATTAATGTTCATTCACATGATTTATTTAAGAGATCAGATGAAAATTTATTTTTTGAGTTTCCTATATCCCTTGCTGACGCTGCGCTTGGAACAACGATTGAAATTCCAACAATTGATGGTGGTAAAGCAAAAATAAAAATACCTGATGGCACTCAAAATGGAAAACAATTTAGATTAAAGGGAAAAGGAATGCCTTTCATGAGAAGAGGTGATTATGGAGACTTGTACGTTCAGGTTAAAACAGAAGTCCCTGTTTACTTAAATAAAAAACAAAAAGAACTATTAGAACAATTCAGAGAAATTGAGAACGAAAAGTCAAATCCAAGCATTAAAAAGTTTTTTCAAAAAGCAAGAAGTTTTTGGAAAAACTAACAAAAATACTGTATCATTATTTTTAAAATTCAAAAGTTAAATGAAATTTATTTTTAATCAAAAAAACTTTTTTAACGAAATAGAGCCACTCATTTCAAAAAGTATGGGAACCGAACACATGAGCCCTTTTCTTTATAGTTTTATAAAGTTTATTAGACCTCATAGATGTTTAGAAATAGGTGGGGGTTTGACTACAGTTTATATTTTAAGTGCTCTGAAAGAGCTTCATGAACTTGAAAAACAGGAAATGTCTAATAAAGAAACCAATTTTGATCTAAGGTTTAAAAATGATGATTATTACAATTTAAAACATCCTGATTTTATTTTGCATAGCTTTGATTTGCTCAGTCACCCCAAAACATCTGCAAATAAAATATCAGAGGTGGCAAATAAATTAGAATTAAACAAGCATTTAAAATTCTACAATGAAGACTATAAAAATTTAGTTAATATAATCCCTAAAGCGGAATTGGAATTTGATTTAATTTGGTGTGATTTAGGAGGATTAGAACATTATTTGGTTTACCAAGATCTACTTTTACCATTGATTTCCAATAGAGGTGGGTACATAATTTTTCACTCTACTCTATCAAATGTGCACGGATTAGCCTTCTTGTCTCAATTAAAGCTAAAATTAAATAATGGGATGCTTCCAAACTTTGAGTTAATATCGTTGTTTGAACCACAAAAAAAAAAGACAAAATAGCTGTACAATACTAAGGAAAGTAAGCGGTCTTTCAAATAGAATTTATTCTGAAAGACCATAACTAGTGTATGAAAAAGATTAGTTTAAGTATAACTGGTTGCATGGGAAGGATGGGTCAGCAAATTATAAAGTCTTCTAAGAATAATCATAATTTTATAATTAAATCTCTTACAGAAAATAGAATAGTTGATAAAAAATTTAATGGAATTAAGCCTGAATTAAACACTGAAGATGCTTTTAAAAAAACTGATGTAATAATAGATTTTACGGTTCCAAGATGTACACTTGAAATATTAAAAATTGCCTCAAAACTAAAAAAAAAAGTTGTGATTGGAACCACGGGTTTTACTCAAAAAGAAGAATCTTTAATTAAAAAATTTTCAAAAAAAATTCCAATATTAAAAGCAGGTAATATGAGTTTGGGTGTCAATTTATTAATTTATTTAACTGAAATTGCTTCAAAATCCTTAAATGACAATTACTTAAGTAAAATTTTTGAAGTGCATCATAAACACAAAAAAGATTACCCTTCGGGAACTGCCTTAATGCTAGGTAAAGGTATCGCAGATGGTAAAGATAAAAGTTTTTATAATTTAATTGGTAAAAAGTTTTTAAATAAAAAATCTTTTCCTTATGGAAAAAAAATTAATTTTAACTCCTTAAGAAAGGGTGAAATTATAGGTGAACATGAAGTAAAATTTTCAAGTGGTAAAGAGATTATTACTTTAAACCATGAGGCTTTTGATAGAACATTATACTCAGATGGAGCCTTAACAGCTGCAAAATGGATTATGAAAAAAAAACCAGGTTTGTATTCAATGAGAGACCTTTTGAATTTTAATGTTAAAAAAAATTAAAAAGGTTTATTTAATATATATCAAAAGTCGAAATAGCATAGACAAATTAAATTATTTTTCTATAGGTACTATTTTTAAAAAAAAAACTACATTTAATAATGGTTGTTAAAAATAAAGCAAAAATAATCGTTAAAATATTAAATAAAATTTATCCAGAAGTTCCTGTCCCTTTAAAGCATAGAAATGTGTTTACACTTTTAGTGTCGGTATTACTATCTGCACAATGTACAGATGTTACTGTAAACAATGTGACAAAGAATATTTATCCAAAATACAATAAACCTGAACACTATGTAAAATTAGGTAGAAAGAAAATTGAAAAGTTAATCAAAAGAATTGGAATATTTAGAATTAAAGCAAAAAGTATCTATTTAATGTCAAAACAAATATTAGAAAAACACAATGGAAAAGTACCTAAAACTTTTGAAGAATTAGAAAGTTTACCAGGTGTTGGCCATAAAACAGCAAGTGTAGTCATGTCTCAAGGTTTTGGTTATCCAGCATTTGCTGTAGACACCCATATACATAGACTTGCTCAAAGATGGGGATTAACGAACGGAAAAAATGTTATTCAAACAGAAAATGATTTAAAAAAAATTTTTCCAAAAAAAATATGGTCTAAACTTCATCTGCAGATAATTTTTTATGGAAGAGAACATTGTAAGGCTCGGGAATGTTATGGTTTAGCTTGTAAAATTTGTACTACTTGTTATCCTAATAGAAAAAAATCCATAATTACGAAAAAAGCCTAGTATGAAAATTTTAGGGATTGGTAATGCAATTGTAGATGTACTTTGTAAAGTTGATGATGAATTTTTAATTAAAAATTCTCTTACCAAAGGTACTATGAAGTTAATAGGTGAGGAAGAATTCAAAATTTTACTTTCAGGTCTTTCGATTCAAGACACTGTATCTGGAGGTTCGGTTGCAAATTCTATAGTAGGTTTATCACAATTAGGTAATGAAGTTGGTTTTATTGGAAAAATCAATGATGACAATTTAGGTCATAAATATGAAAAGGGTTTAGAAACAGAAAATGTTAACTTTCTATATTCAAAAAAAAGGGAGAATATGTCCACAGGAACATGTTTAATTTTAATCACACCTGACTCTGAACGAACTATGTGTACTTTTCTTGGAACAGCAGGAAAAATTAATGACAAAGATGTTCGTGCTGATGATGTCAAAAAATCTGATATAACATTTTTAGAGGGTTATTTATGGGATGATGGAGAGCCTAAAAAAGCTTTTGAGAAAGCCATTCATAATTCAAATAAAGTTGCTATGTCTTTATCCGATGTATTTTGTGTTGAAAGACACAAAAAACATTTTTTTGAATTAGTAAATAATAAACTAGATATTATTTTTGCTAATGAACAAGAAATTTTATCGTTAATTAACACTAAAGATTTTAATGATACAATTAATTTTGCTAAAAAAATTAAAAAAAATGTCGTAATTACTAGGGGAGGGAAAGGTGCTGTTGCAGTCAATGATGAACAAGTTTTTGAGTGCAAAGCCAAAGAAAATATTCAAATTAAAGATCTTACGGGTGCTGGAGATTTATTTGCTGCAGGTTATTTACATGGTGTTATAAATAATTTGAGTATTAGTGAAAGTTTAAAAAAGGGAACAGAGTTATCCACTAAAGTTATACAAAAAATTGGTGCGAGAATTTAATTTTAATTAACTTTAAAAATATTATATTAAATTATGAACAATCCAGAAATTTTTAAAGTTTTTCCAGAAGGTGTTTTGAGATTTAAATTTGAAGAGTTTAAAACATTTAATGATCAATTAACAGAATATATCTATAATCTTCAAAAAGAAGATATTAATGGAGTAACTAAATCTAATAAGGGGGGTTGGCATTCTAAAAACTTCATATTAAAAGATAAAAATTCTATCCAGTTTAAATTTTCAATGAAATTGCAAAAGTATATTCTCAGTGCTTTTCAGAATTATGGTTGGAGAACTGAAAAGATAGATATTCGCATAAAAGAAATGTGGGCGATAATTAATAAAAAAGATGATTTCAATGTAGTCCATACACACCCCAATTGTTATCTTAGTTCTGCGTACTATGTACGTGCTCCAGAAAATTGTGGAAAATTTCTTATAGAAAACCCCAATTCAGCTAAAAATTATTTCTTCCCTGAAATTGTTAAGAGGAATGAACTTAATACGCATATTACAGGATTTGATGTTAGTGAGGGAGACTTATTAATTTTTCCTGGATATCTACCACATAAAGTTGCAAAAAATGATTCTGATAAAGATAGAATAGTAATTAGTTTTAATGTGGATATAATAAATTCTTAAAAATTTATTTTAACTTTTTTTTTCTGTTGAAACTTCCTTTTCCTTTTTTAGCTTTAATAATTTTGGGTTTAAATTTTTTTGAATAAAGGTCTCTAATTATTGGATTTTTTTTAGTTGATTTGATAGCCATTTTTTTTACTTAAAATAAAGTTTTCATCTTTAAAAGTTTTAAGAATTTTTTTTCTAAGCCTATAGATATGTGTCTCTACTGTATGAGTTTCAATGTCTGGTTGATATTTCCAAACATTTTTTTCTAAATCATCAATTGAGACAGAATTTTTACTTTTTGACATATAGATGATAGTGTTTATTTCTTTTTCGGTCAACTTAAGTTTAGTGGTATTAGAATGCAACTCTCTTGCATTTAAATCAATGGTATAATTATTGATGGTAATTTGAGATTGTTTTTCAAAATTTTTCTTCATAAATTCAACATTAATTTTTTCAACTAACTTTGAGATTTTCACCGGGTATTGATTAAATACCAGTTGGTGACTTAAATTAAAAAATTTTTTATTAGTTATAATGATATAATCATTTAATTTTTGGATCTCTTGCTCCAGAGATTTTTCATTATTAATCTCTATAATTTTAAAATTTAAATCTTGCTCGAGTTCTGCTAGGATTTTAAATAATATTCGTTGTTTATAAATTACTAAATTTGAATTAATCATTATAAGTTACCTTATGATAATTATCTTAAAAAATAAATATACTCTTCAAGTTGATGAGTTTTTCTTCAAATGTAGTGTTGGAAAAAATGGTTTTACCAAAAAGAAAATTGAAGGAGATAAAAAAACTCCTAAAGGAACTTTTGATTTAGAGCACCTTTATTACAGGAAGGATAGGTTTGATAAGCCTCACACTTCTCTAAAATGTATAGAAATTTCAAAAAACATGGGCTGGTGTAATGATGTTGAATATCCAAAAAAATATAACCAATTAGTAAATACTCAAAATAAATTAAAATGTGAAAAGCTTAAACGTTATGACTATAAATATGATTTGTTTATTCCAATTAAATACAACTTTATAAATCCTAAAGTTGGAATTGGTAGTGCAATTTTTATTCACCTAACTAAAGATTACAAACCAACTGCTGGATGTATTGCATTAAGTAAAAAAGATTTCCTTATCATGTTAAAAATAATCAAAAAAAACACCCAAATTAAGATAATTTAATATCGTTGACCAAAAATATTTGATCCAATTCTCAAATAGGTAGAGTTATGTTGGGCTGCCTTTATATAATCCGAAGACATACCCATGCTAAGTTGTTTAAAATTATTAATTTTGTTAATTTTATCCATTTCTTTGAAATAGATTGCAGGATCAACGTCAGCTGGTGGAATGCACATAAAGCCAACCACGTTTAAATTGAGTTTTTGACAAAGAACAACAAGATTATTAGTTTCATTAATATTGATACCTGATTTTTGTGTTTCGTCTCCAATATTAACCTGAATAAAAATTTTGATGTTTCTTTTTACTTTTAATTGTTCATCAGCAATTTTTTTTGCAAGCTTTTCACTGTCAACAGAATGGATATAATCAAATAATTTAACTGCAAATTTAACTTTATTTGTTTGTAATTTTCCTATCATGTGTAATTGAATACTAGTGTTATTAGTTTTAATTTCTGTCCACTTATCAATTGCTTCTTGAACCTTATTTTCACCAAAGTGCAAATGACCGTGCTCTATTAAAGGTGAAATTTTATCTATTTTAAACGTCTTGGATACTGCAATAATCTTTGGTAAATTGCTTTCATCAACATCAACTAAAGAAGATTTAAGTTGGTTTTCTATAGCAATTAGATTTTGAACAGTTTTATGCATGAGTATTTAAATACAAAATATTACTTTATAAGCAAATTTGATACAAAAAATATCGATAAGCTTGATAAGCAAACCGTTATTATTTACAGAAATTATTCAACAAAAAAAATTGATGAAAGCTTATTGCTAAAAATTAAAAATTATTGTCGAAAAAAAAGATTAAAAATTATCCTTGCAAATAATATTAAGTTAGCAATAAAATTAAAATTTGATGGTGCCTATATTCCCTCTTTTAACGTAAATTTTCACCATTTAAATTATAATTTAAAAAATAATTTCAAGATAATCGGCTCTGCACATAATGTTAAAGAAATAAAAATTAAAGAAGTGCAAAAAGTTGAAAGGATATTTTTATCATCTTTATTTAAAAAAAATAAAAATTATTTAGGGTTAAATAGATTTAAGCTATTGTCTAAGTTAACTAAAAAAAAAATTGTGGTTTTGGGAGGAATTACAAAAAAAAATATTAAAAAATTACAGTTGTTAAATAAACCTGAATTTGCAGGTATATCTTTTTTTGAATAAAAAAAAGGCCCCATTAAGGGGCCCTTTTAATAATTTATATCTTAGAAATTAGAATGCAAACGATGCACTTAATGCCCAATAGTCGACGTCGTTATTTGCTCCTGTAGCAAAGTTACCATCGTCCATACTTTGCATAGCAGCTGATATAGTCATACCACCTGATGTATATGCAGCTGAAAATCCTTCGATTTCCATATCAACAGATGTACTATCTATACTGTGAGTTTCTGAACCGTAAGTAACAGAAAGTTCATCAGATACAGTGTAGGACAAAGCATATGAAGTAGATTCACCACCCGCAGCATTAGCAGAAGCAGCAATATCCATTTCACTGTTAGAATATGTAGCTGTTACCGGACCGTATGCATATGATGCTTTGTATACAGTTACATCACCACTAGTAGCTACAGTTCCTGACTCTTCATCTGCATTTGCGTAAGAAAGACTTAAACCTTCAACACCTGTATAGTTAATACCATAACCAGTTTCTGATGGGTTTCCAGAATTTCCTGCTTGCGGATTGTAGGATAAAGTAAAATTTAATCCATCCATTAAGTCTGGTGACGCATAGAAAAATGAATTATTTACTCCAGAGCTAGTTCTAATACCATCTGTCGCAAAACTAACACCAAGATCACTTGCTAAACCATCAAAGTTATCCCACATGTCGCCTGCAGCAGTAGTGTCAATTTTACCTGTTGTAGAACTTCCACCGTGACCAGCAAGAGTTAATGTACCTAAGCTGTCTGATGAAACTGTCACAGAGTGGTTATCAAAACCATTTGATGAGTTGTTACCTTCAAATTGGTCTAGCTCAAAGCTAAGTGATACAGTCATACCATTATCAAGTTCACCTGAACCTGTAAAAGTTACACTGTTAGCCATTGAGAAAGTAGTACCTTTATTTAAACCATTACCAGTATGACCTTCACTTGCCATTTTCGCTGAACCAGACGCAGTTAAAGCACCAGCATGAGCTGATACTGAAACAAGCGATGCTGCTAAAGCAGTCAAGCCTATTTTTTTATAATTGTTCATATTAATTTAACCTTTCGTGTTTTGTTTATTATTAATAATTAACATTAACGATCTGCATATATATTCGGGACAAAGAAAAAAAAGTTTAAAAATTACTATTAAAATTTATATATTTATAAAATTTATCCTAAACTTGAAATAAGTTATTAAAATCAACAAATAAAATAATTTTTATTTAATATTAAATTTTAGCATTAAAATTTAATTAATAATATTTTGAAAAATTGTTGTTTATTTATCACATTTAAAATAACTCATTTTAGGTTTTTTTTTTTAATTGTCACATATCTGTCATGTAGGAAATATACTATCAACATTAACAAATAAACTTTAATACTTTTTTATGGAAAAAATTTTTTCAGAACTCTATAAAGATATCCATGATGCTGTAAAATCACAACAGGATCCATTTAGAAAATTCTTTTTTTCAACAAGACAACATGTTTTAATAATTTTTTACATTGCTTCTAATGTTGATCAAAAAACAACACTCGAAGATATATGTTACAATATTTCTCCTAAAGTAGTGAGTCGATCAACAGTACAAAATATTTTAAAAGAAGGATGTAAAATAAAATTTTTTGAAAAAGAAGTGAACAATAAAGATAAAAGGGAAAAATTTTATAAATTTACAAAAGAAGCTCAACTAAATATGCAAGATTGGTTATCCAACCAAAATACAATTTTTTCTAGTGTCAACGATTTCATAAAAAAATAAAAAAAAAGGCCCCATTAGGGGCCCTTTTAATAATTTATATTGAGCTAATTAAAATGCAAATGAAGCACCTAATGCCCAATAATCAAGGTCATTATTTACTCCTGTAGCAAAGTCACCATTGTCTAAACTTTGCATTTTTGCAGTTATAGTCATACCACCTGATGTATATGCAGCGGTAATACCTTCAACTTCTAAATCAACAGATGAGTCACCTTGATCGTGAGTTTCTGAACCATACGTCACAGAAAGTTCATCAGATACAGTGTAAGACAAAGCATACGAACTAGAAGTACCATCTAATGCGTTAGATGCACCAGCAACCGAAGCTTCCATGTCAGTGTATGTAGCTGTTACTGGACCATAAGCATATGATACTTTGTACGCAGTGTTATCTCCACTAGTAGTAGCACTTCCAGATTCGATATCCGTTGTTGCCCATGATAAACTTAGACCTTCAACACCTGTATAATTAAAACCATAACCAGTTTCTGAATCAGTTTGTCCACCACCTTGTGGGTTATAAGATAAAGTAACATTTAATCCATCCATTAAGTCTGGAGACTTATAGAAGAATGCATTGTTATCTACACCTTGACCTTTGGCAGCAACTGCAAATGTAACACCAAGATTTGATGTTGTACCATCAAAGTTATCCCACATGTCGCCTGCAGCTGTAGTGTCAATTGCACTTGTTGCAGAACTTCCACCGTGACCAGCAAGAGTTAATGTACCCATTGTGTCTGATGAAACTGTCACAGAGTGGTTATCAAAACCATTTGATGAGTTGTTACCTTCAAATTGGTCTAACTCAAAACTAACTGATACAGTTAAACCGTTGTCTAACTCACCTGAACCTGTAAAAGTTACACTGTTAGCCATTGAGAAAGTAGTACCAGCATTTAAACCATTACCAGTTTTACCTTCACTGTTCATTGACGCTGAGCCAGACGCAGTTAAAGCACCAGCATGAGCTGATACTGAAACAAGCGATGCTGCTAAAGCAGTCAAACCTATTTTCTTAAAATTGTTCATATTAATTACTCCTTTAATTTAATGTTAATTATTAATAATAAACACTGAACATTTATCATCCTGTGCATATATATTTCCGTAAAAAAGCTAATTATTGTTAAATAATTTTTTATGTGATAATTTTACAACACATAATGCTATTTTTTCATATATTTTAGTATTTTAAAGACTATGTTGTATAATTTTTAAATTCGTAATATTTGAATATGATTGTAATGCAAATATCTAAAATTTCGGTCAAATTCTTAAGATTAATTGTGTTTTTGATAATTATTCCAATTATTTTAAGTTCCTGCAAAGGACCAGATGGTAAATTTAAATTACCTGGTGGAGATGCAAGAAAAAATCCTGCAGATCCAGCAAAAAGAGTTGAGCAAAATTTAAAGGAAGGTAGAGGTTTCCAATTAAATGAAGCTTTTGGTGGTGGAAAAAAAGGTGGTGTTTTTGATTTTGCAAGTTCAAACGAACTATGGAGAGCCTCTCTTGATGTAATAGATTTTATGCCATTAAGCTCAGTAAATTATAGTGGGGGGATCATTATTACTGATTGGTATTCTACTGATCAAGGTTCTAAAGAAAGTATTAAAATTTCGATAAGATTTCTTACAAATGAAATAAGAGCAGACGCTTTAGATATCAAAGTTTTTAACAAAAAATGTAATGACTTTGTAAACTGTAAAATAATAGAATCGGACGGTCTTATAAGTAAAGAATTAAAAAGAAAAATTTTAAAAATGGCAACATTATATAAAGAAGAGAAAAAAGATAAGAAAAAATAAAATAAAATTTTTTATCTACTAAAAATCTACTAATCTTAAATTTTGTGGAAAGATATAACTTTAAAATAATTGAGGAAAAGTGGCAAGAGTATTGGATTAAAAAAAAAACCTTTGCTACAAAAATAGATAAGAACAAGAAAAAATTTTATTGTCTTGAAATGTTTCCATATCCATCAGGAAAAATTCACATGGGGCATGTTAGAAATTATACAATTGGTGATGTCTTAGCACGTTATAAATCTTTAGAAGGTTACAATGTATTACACCCCATGGGTTGGGATTCTTTTGGTATGCCTGCAGAAAACGCTGCAAGACAGAACAAGTTGAGTCCTAAAGATTGGACAGAATCGAATATTTTAAATATGAAAATGCAACTCAAAAGACTTGGATTGTCGATAGATTGGGACAGAGAAATATCAACCTGCTCCCCAGATTATTATAAACATCAGCAAGAATTTTTTCTAGAACTTTATGATAAAGGTTTAGTTTATAGAAAAGAGCAGTATGTAAACTGGGATCCAATTGATCAAACTGTGCTTGCTAATGAACAAGTTATTGATGGAAAAGGTTGGAGGTCAGGCGCAGTCGTAGAAAGACGTAAATTAAATCAATGGTTCTTTAATATAACAAAATTTTCAGGTGAGTTATTACAAGGATTAGAAGGTCTAGATCAATGGCCTAATAAAGTTAAGGTGATGCAAAGAAATTGGATTGGAAAATCTTTTGGTTGTGAGGTTGAATTTAAAATTGAAAATTCAAAAAATATTGGTTCAATCAGTTGTTTTACAACAAGACCTGATACTTTATTTGGAATGTCTTTTTTAGCAGTTTCTGTTGATCATCCTTTATCAAAATTTTATGAAAATGATGAAAAATTTAAAGAATTCAAAAAACAATGTTCAACAACAGGAACAACTGAAGAGTCAATTGCGAATGCAGAAAAAATTGGATTTAAAACTGACCTTATTGCAATTAATCCACTGGACAACAATTTAAAAGTTCCTGTTTATTTTGCAAATTTTGTTCTAATGGAATATGGCCTGGGTGCAGTATTTGGGTGTCCGGCACATGATCAAAGAGATTTAGATTTTGCCTTAAAATATAAGTTAAAAGTTACTACTGTTGTTTCTCCCGAATTAGATAAAAAGAATTTTAAAGTAAACAATAAAGCTTACACAGGTCCGGGATATATATGTAACTCATCTTTTTTAAATGGATTAAAGTGTCCAGATGATTCCATTATAAAAACAATTGAATATCTTGAAAAAGAAAAATTGGGTACAAAAAAAATTAATTTTAGATTAAAGGATTGGGGTGTATCTAGGCAAAGATACTGGGGTTGCCCAATTCCGATTATGTACGACGATAGTGGAAAAGCTCACAAAGTTCCAAAAGACATGTTGCCAGTTGAACTTCCCAATATTGATAGATTAGAACCAACAGGAAACCCTTTAGACAAAGAGGTTGAATGGAAAACAATAAACTTTAAAGGTAAAAAATATTTAAGAGAAACAGACACGCTAGACACATTTGTTGACTCATCTTGGTATTTTCTGAGATTTTGCTCTCCTCTGAAAAAAGATTACGGATTTGATTTTAAGGAAGCAAAGTATTGGATGCCTGTGGATCAATACATAGGAGGCGTTGAGCATGCAATATTACACTTGCTTTATTCTAGATTTTTTATGCAAGCAATCTCTTATAAAAATAATAATATAGATTTGAAGGAACCCTTCAAAGGTTTATTTACACAAGGTATGGTTTGTCATGAAACTTATAAAGATTTAAAAAATAATTGGATAAGCCCAGATGAAATAATAATAAAAGATGGAAAAAAAGTTCTTAAAAAAGATAATTCTATTGAAGTTAAAGTTGGTTCAATAGAATCAATGTCAAAATCTAAAAAAAATACAATTGACCCAGAAAAGATAATTGATTCTTATGGAGCAGACTCTGTAAGATTATTTATTTTATCTGATAGCCCTCCAGAAAAAGATGTCCAGTGGTCCGAGGAAGGTATTATTTCATCATTTAAATTTTTACAAAAACTATGGTCACTTCATTTAAAAATATTAGATGAGATAAAAAAAAAACATAAAAAAGACTCAGGTAAAAATTTATTAAAATTTACTCATAAATTTATTAAAAAAATAACCGTTAACCTTAACAACTTTAGTTACAACGTTATTGTTGCCAACCTTCATGAAATGTACTCTTTTTTGTCAAAAGAAACTGAAAATCAATATACAAAGGAAACACTTGAGGAAAACTATAAGAAAATATTAATTACAATCCTGCCAATTATCCCACATTTTTCAAGTGAGTGTTTAAATTTGTTAGGTACAAATGTAAAGGTGAAATGGCCCAAATATGATGGGTCAATTGTTGAAGAAGATTTCGTAAATATTGTAATACAAATAAATGGCAAAAAAAAGAGGCCTTATTACAACCAGGAAAAATATCGACGAAAATGAAGTTTTAGAAAATATAAATAAAGAAAAAAATATTATGAAGTATCTAAAAAATTTAGAAATAAAAAAAAAAATATATATCCCCAACAAACTAATAAATATAATAGTTTAAAAATGATTAAAAAATTAACAATTTTAATTTTAATAATTTTTGGTTTAACAGGCTGCGGGTATTCTCCTATATATTCTAATAATAACGCGAATTTTGGAATTAGTGATTTAGAAATCGAGGGTGATGAGGAAATTAATTACATAATTGAGAATAAATTAGATAGATATTTTGGAAATAATAGCCAAAAAAAATATATAATTAAAATTAAAACGAGTCATGAAAAAATTTCAGCTACAAAAGACCTTACAGGCAGTACTACTCATTTTAAATTAATTGTTAATTTAGACTTGCGCTATAAAAAGGTTAGCCCAGAAGCAGAGGAGGAGATAAAAAAATTGTCTTTTTCAGAAAGTTTGATAATTAAAAAAAATCAAGACAATTTTGTGCAAAACGATTACGAAAAAATTTCAATTAAAAATATATCTGAAATGTTGATTAATAAAGTTATATTGTATCTTACTAGAAATTCATGATTTTAAAATTTTATGAATTAAATAAAATAGATCTCATTAAAAATAAATTAATTTTGTTGTATGGTAAAAATGAAGGTTTAAAAAATAATGCAATTAACAGTCTGATAAAAGATAAAAAAAATATTTTATATTATGATGAAAAAGCAATATTCGAAGATAGTAATAGCTTTTTAGAAAGCACATTAAATAAATCACTTTTTGAAAAGGAAAAAACAATAGTTATCAAGAGGGCAAGTGATAAGATTTTTAAGATTATAAACGAAATTATTTCAAAAAATATTGATGAGTTAAGGATAATTATAAATTCTGAAAATTTAGACAAAAAATCTAAACTAAGATCATTTTGTGAAAAAAATAAAGAGAGTGTTTGTATAGCTTTTTATCCAGATAATGAACAGACTTTATCAAAAGTGGCATATAACTTTTTTAAAGAAAAAAAAATTCAAATATCTCCATCTAATATAAATTTAATTGTAGGTAAATGTAATGGAGATAGACAAAATTTAATAAATGAAGTTCAGAAAATTGAAAATTATAGCAAAAATGGGAAGAGTCTTACTACAGAGGTTATTGCAAAATTAACTAATTTGAGTGAAAATCATGGAGTTTCTGATCTAATAAATTATTGCCTTGCCAAAAATAAAAAGAAAATTGTCTACATATTGAATGAAAATAATTTTTCAAATGAAGATTGCGTTTTGATAACCAGAACCTTTTTTAAATAAATCCAAGAAAGTACTTTTGCTAGCACAAGAGTACAAATTAAATAAGAATATTGATCAAACAATATCCTCAGCAAAACCACCTATATTTTGGAAAGATAAAGAAATCATAAAAGAACAAATTTATAAATGGACACCAGAAAACTTGAAAGAATTGATTTATAAATTAAGTGAATTAGAATTATTAGTAAAAAAAAATATCAGTAACTCAATCAATTTAGTTATTGATTTTATATTCAAACAGGTGACTTCATAAGCTTAGTAATTGGACTTAATTATTTCAATAATTTTATTTAATTGATCTAAATCTTTATATTCAAATGAAATCTTACCTTTATTATTTTTTTTATTTTTTATCTCAACATTTAAACCAATCTTATTTACAATTGACATTTCTAAATGCATTATATTAGTATCCTTTGTATTACTTGGTTTTTGTCTTTTATTTTTAAATAATTTTACAAATTTTTCAGCTTGTCTAACTGAGAGTTTGTTTTCAATTATCTTATTAGCTGCAAAAGAAGCATTTTCTAAACCAACTAAAATTTTTGCATGGCCAGTCGATATTTTTTGATTTTCTATAAGTTTGACTACATACTCCGGAAGAGACAAAAGCCTAAGTGCGTTAGCAATATAACTGCGGCTTTTGCCAATAAACTTTGAAACTCTTTCTTGATCATATGAAAATTCATCAATTAATTTTTTATATCCCTGTGCTTCTTCTAAAGGATTTAAGTCATGTCTTTGAACGTTTTCAACAATTGCAAGTTCCAACGATTTTAGGTCATCAGCGTCGGTAATCACTACTGGTACTTGATTGAGACCAGCTTTTTGAGCAGCGAGCCACCTTCTCTCTCCTGCAATTATTTCAAACTTTGATTGCTCATCATTAGATTTACGAACTATGATTGGTTGTAAAATTCCTCTTTCTCTAATGGAATTTGTTAGTTCGTTTAAATTTTCCTCATCAAATATTTTTCTCGGTTGATATTTGTTTGGTACAAGATCACTTACTGACAGTTTATTTTTTTGAATCTCAACTTTAGTTTCTCCTATCAGTGATGATAAGCCTCTTCCAAGTCCTCTTTTTATTTTATTAGAATCCATTAGGCTGCACTCCCCATTGTTGTCTCTTGATTTAAAAATTCGTCAGTAAAATTAAAATATGCTTTGCTGCCTGGACAGGTCTTGTCATATATCAGAACCGGCATTCCGTGTGAGGGTGCCTCTGACAGTCTAACGTTCCTTGGGATTACTGTAGAATAAACTTTTTCATTAAAATAATCTCTGGCTTCTTTCTCAACTTGAGAAGACAGCTTATTTCTTTTATCATACATCGTTAATAGTATTCCTCTAATACTCAACTCTGGGTTAAGACTGACTTTTATTCTCTCAATTGTTTTCATTAACTGAGTTAAGCCCTCTAAAGCAAAAAATTCTGTTTGGAGTGGGACTAAAAGTGAGTTTGAGCTTACCAGTGCCATTACAGTCAAGAGGCTTAGAGATGGTGGACAATCTATCAATATATAATCATATGTACCTCCAGAATTGTTTAAATATGCGGTTAATTTTACTTTTAACAAGAAAGCTCTGTTATTGTCATCAGCCGTCTCAACTTCAAGACCTGATAAATCTACGTTAGATGTTATTATATCAAGATTTTCAAACTGCGTTTTTTTAATTACATCGCTTATTTCTTTAGTTCCATTAAGAACCCCGTAAATTGTCTCTGAAGAATTTTCCATATTGGATAATCCAAGGCCAGTAGTTGCATTTCCCTGTGGGTCTAAATCTAAAACTAGAATTTTCTTGTTCTGTTGAGATAAACCGGCTGCTAAGTTAATTGCTGAAGTTGTTTTACCAACCCCACCCTTTTGATTTATGACTGAAATAATTTGCATTTAGTTTTTTTCAATTTTTTTTTTAATTTTTTTCACATTTATTAAAAAAGATTCTTCGCTAGTTAAACTTTGTTTTTCAGAATAATCTAAATCCCAATCCTTTAAAGTTTTTTGAAAAATTTCCCTTCCACTCTTGCCCATAAAAAAAATTATATTTGAAAAATTAGAAAAATTTTCATTCACTAAATCTAAAACTACTGGCATCGGTTTAAATGCTCTAGACATTATTGTTCCTGTTTCTAATTTTTTTTCTTCAAAAATATTTTTTTGTATTATTTCTGTTTTTAGATTTAATTTTGTAGAGACATCTCTAAGAAAATGGCTTTTATGGTAGCTTTTTTCATAAAGCTTGACCTTTATATCTTTTTTTAAGCTTTTAAGTAAAATTGCAATTATTATACCCGGCATTCCACTGCCTGAGCCTATATCTGTAGTTGTATTACTATTAAAGTCAACAATATCAATAATTTGCGCAGAATCAACAATATGACGCTCAATTATGTATTTTTTTTCACTAAATTTATCACTGATTAAATTGATTTTTTCATTTTTTTCCAAGATCATTGATATGTAGCTTTCAAAGTCTGAATATGTTTCACGTGAAACATTAAGCCCTGAAAGTTTTGAGTAAGAATTTATAATTTCTTGATCCATTAAGCTATATGCTTAATAGACTTTCTTTTTACATGTGACAACAAAATATATACTGCCGCAGGAGTAATTCCATCGATTCTTAAGGCCTGACCCATAGTTTTAGGATTAATTTGCTTAAATTTTGCCTTTACCTCATTTGATAGTCCTGAAAGCTTGTCATAATTAGTTGTTTTAGGGATTATCAGGTTTTCATCTCTTTTAAATGCAAGAATGTCAGCTTTTTGCTTTTTTAAATAACCTCTATAATGAGCATTTATTTCTATCTGCTCATCAATTTCATTGTCATAATAAGGTATATAACTCCAAATTTCTCTAATTTTATGCATATCAACACCCTTTTGGGTTAAAATTTCATTCGAAGACCTAAGAATTCCGTCTTTAGCTATCTTTATACCATAACTTTCAGCTTTATTTGGAGAGATATGAGATTTAGACATTTTATTAGAAATATTCTTTAGTTTTTGAGATTTATCTAAATATATTTGCTTTCTTTGATCTCTAATTAATCCAATTTTTATGCCTTTATCAGTCAATCTTTGATCAGCATTATCTGCTCTCAAGCTTAATCTATATTCTGCTCGAGAAGTAAACATCCTATAGGGTTCAGCAACGCCCTTGGTTACTAAATCATCAATCATTACCCCTATATATGCATCAGATCTATCTAATATAAATGGTTCTTGTCCCTTGACAGATAATGCAGCATTTATTCCGGCAATAAGACCTTGTGATGCAGCTTCCTCATAACCAGTGGTTCCATTTATTTGTCCAGCTAGATAAAGATTATTAATTTTTTTAGTCTCGAGGGTTAAAAAAAGCTCCCTAGGGTCTACATAGTCATATTCTATAGCATATCCTGGTCTAATAATTTTTACATTCTCTAAACCATTGATATTATTACATATTTCTTGCTGTACTTCACTGGGGAGTGATGTCGAAATACCATTTGGGTAAACTGTATGGTCATTTAGTCCTTCTGGCTCCAAAAATATCTGATGTCGTCCTTTATCTGAAAATTTCACTATTTTGTCCTCTATAGATGGACAATATCTTGGGCCTACCCCTTTTATACTACCCGAGTACATAGCGCTCTTTGATAAATTCTTTTCTATAATTTTATGAACCTTCTCATTTGTATATGTCATCCGGCAAGACACTTGTTTGTTCAAATTTTTTTTTGTTAAGAATGAAAAAAAATAAGGATCGTCATCTGCGAATTGTTCTTCTAAGTTTTCAAAATTAATTGTCCTTGAATCTAACCTTGGTGGTGTTCCGGTTTTTAGTCTTCCAATTTTAAAATTATATTTTGCTAATTGTTCACTCAAACCTGTAGAAGGTTTTTCATCATATCTTCCAGCAGGAGTTCTTTCATCGCCTATATGTATCAAACCATTTAAAAAAGTCCCTGTTGTGAGTATTATCTTATTCGATAGCACTTTCTTACCTTCTTTAGTTTCAAATCCACTTATTGAATTTTTATCGAAAATAAATTTAATTACAGGATCAGAAAAAACGCTTAAATTACAATATTTTAGCAATATTTCTTGCATATATTTACGATAAAGTGATCTATCAGATTGAGTTCGTGGTCCTCTGACTGCTGGCCCTCTACTTCTATTTAACAATCTAAATTGTATACCTGATTTGTCTGCTACATCTCCCATAACACCATCAAGGGCATCTATTTCTCTAACCAAATGACCTTTACCCAAACCACCTATAGCCGGGTTGCAGGACATCTCACCGATAGTTTCTATTTTGTGAGTAAATAGGGCAGTGTTCACTCCAAGACGAGCAGATGCTGCTGCAGCTTCACATCCAGCATGACCACCTCCAATTACAACAACATCAAATGACAAATCATTTTTCATAATCCAAATCTATATGTGATTATATAATTTACAAGATAGGCTTAATTTTTTGTAAATAAGCCATATTTATCAACGTTTTTTGATAAAAAAAATGCAAAAAACCAGCAAAATAGGGTATTACTTGCCGATACAAAAATCGTTGAAAATACTACCTAGTATCTCCTCTACATCAACTTGTCCTACTATCATACCTAAATGTCTTGTAGCTAATCTTAAATCTTCTGCAGCTTTATCGTAATCTTCGATTTCTTTTTTTTGATTAAAGTTATTTAGATGATCCAAACACTGTTGCAAATGTTGTCTGTGTCTCTCTCTTGTAATTAAGATATCATCGCTAGATATAAACTTGTTTTTTAATTTTTCTTTGATTGCATTTATTAGATCAACTAAATTTTCTTCTTCTTTAATAGACGTATGAATAATATTTATATCTTTAAGATTTTTTCCTAAATGATTAAACCTAAAATAATTTCCTATACCGGGAGGTTTGCCTAATTTAATATCTGATTTATTCAGTACTACTATTGTATTTTCAGAGTTAGAGTCCTCTAAAAATGGCTTAAAATCTAGATTTTCTGGGTGTAAAACTACTATTTTTAGGTCTGACTCCTCCGCTTTTTGAAGCGCTAATTTAATACCTTTTTTTTCGATCTCATCTTTTGAATCCCTTATTCCAGCCGTATCGGAGATGATGACAGGATAACCATTTATATTAAGATGAGTTTCAATTACATCTCTAGTAGTTCCAGCTATTTCAGAAACAATTGCAACATCACGATTAGATAAATAATTCATCAAACTAGATTTTCCAGCATTAGTGGGGCCAACTATTGCAATCTTAAAACCTTCTCTAATTCTTTCTCCAACTTTTTGATCATTTAATATTTTTTTAATTTTATTTATTACTTCATCTGAACTGTTTTTTATTTCATCTAAAATATTATTTGGTAAATCCTCATCTGGAAAATCTATTTTAGCTTCAACATGCGATAAAATTTTCAAAAGTTTTTCTCTTAAAAAATTAAATTGGTCTGCTGATTTTCCATTCATAATTTTAATTGCTTGTTGTCTTTGAATTTCTGTTTCTGAGGAAATCAAATCAGCAATACTTTCTGCTTTAAGTAAATTTATTTTTCCATTTTGAAATGCTAGTTTTGTAAATTCACCTGGCTCAGCTAATCTACAATTTTCTATATCTGAAAGGGAAGAGTGCAGGGCATCCACAACAGCTTTACTGCCATGAACTTGAATTTCAGCCATATCTTCGCCTGTGTAGCTCTCAGGGCCAGGAAACCAAAGGATTAGTCCCTCATCAATCAGCTCAGAAGTGTTGATTTTATTGATTTTTCTTAATGTTGCTACTCTCGGCTTTGGTAGCTCCTTACCAGTTAAAAGTTGAATTGCTTTTGAAGTGTCTTGTCCTGAAAGTCTTATTACAGCTACACCTGAAATTCCGGGTCCACTTGATAAAGCATAAATTGTCATTTGAAGATTATAGCTCCAAACCAAGGTGACTGTAAAACTTTAATTAGCTCTTAATTGTTAGGCAGGTTTGTTCATAGAATTAAAAAACTCTGCATTATTTTTTGTATCTTTTAATTTAGAATTAATAAATTCAATTGCATCCATAGTTCCCATCGGAGCTATAATTCTTCTCAGGACATTCATTTTTTGGAGATCGCTTTTATCAAATAATAATTCTTCTCTTCTTGTTCCAGATTTTGTTATATCAATTGCTGGATAAATTCTTTTATCTGCTATTTTTCTATCAAGGACAGTTTCGCTGTTTCCTGTTCCTTTAAATTCTTCAAAAATTACTTCGTCCATTCTACTGCCTGTATCGATTAGAGCAGTTGAGATAATTGTTAAAGATCCACCTTCTTCAATGTTTCTTGCTGCACCAAAAAATCTTTTTGGTCTTTGAAGCGCGTTTGCATCTACACCACCAGTTAAAACTTTTCCAGAGCTTGGAATAACAGCATTATAAGCTCTTCCCAATCTTGTTATCGAATCCAATAATATAACTACATCTTTTTTATTTTCTGTTAATCTTTTTGCTTTTTCAATAACCATCTCCGCTACAGCAACGTGTCTTTGTGCTGGTTCATCAAATGTAGAGCTAATAACTTCTCCTTTTACAGATCTTTGCATATCTGTTACTTCTTCTGGTCTTTCATCAATCAATAAAACCATCAAGTAGCTTTTCGGATAATTTTTTGCAATTGAGTTTGCTATACTTTGCAAAATCATAGTTTTACCAGCTTTTGGTGGAGAAATAATTATTGATCTCTGACCTTTTCCAATTGGACTTACAAGATCAATTAATCTGGGTGTTAAATCTTGTTTTTTTTCAATCTTTGTTGTCTCTACCTCCATAACCATCTGTTCGTCAGGATATAATGGTGTTAAATTTTCAAATGCAATTTTATGTTTTGCTTTTTCTGGCTCTTCAAAATTTATTTTACTAACCTGAAGTAAAGCAAAATATCTTTCACCCTCTTTTGGTGCTCTAACAGGGCCTTCAACCGTATCTCCCGTTCTTAATCCAAACTTTCTAATTTGGCTCGGGCTAACGTAGATATCATCTGGACCTGGTAAATAGTTTGACTCCATTGCTCTTAAAAAACCAAATCCATCTTGCAATAATTGTAAAACGCCAACTCCAGTAATTTCTTCTTTTTCAGCAACTTTTTTTAAAATAGCAAAAAGAATTTCTTGTTTTCTTAAGGTACTTGCATTCTCAATACCAAGTTCTTCTGCTTGAGTAATAAGTTGCTCAGACGATTTTAATTTTAATTCTTGAATGTTCATGATTTATTTTTGATAAGGACTTATCAGATGGCGTGAATATATATGCTCTTATTTTTTTTTCAACCCTAGATCGGTTTAAAAATCACAACAAATATTATCAAAATCAGCAATATTGTAGGTATTTCATTTATATAACGATAAAACTTATGTGAATGTCGGTTATTATCAGCTTTAAATTGGCTAAGTAATTTGCCAAGATAAAAGTGATAAAGAGTAAGAATTACTACAAATAAAAGCTTTAATAACATCCAAGTTTGACCAAGCTGTTGGAACCCGATGCTATGAATAAGTAGGAGTCCAAACAACCAGGATAGTATCATTGCAGGCGTCATTATGTAAAAATATAGTTTCTTCTCCATCACTTTAAAAATTTCTGAAACTTTTTCCTCAGAATTATTTTCTGTGTGATAAACAAAAATTCTTGGTAGGTACAAAAGACCAGCCATCCACGAAATGACTGCAATCAAGTGCAGAGATTTAAACAGTAGATAAGAATTCATCTTTTAAATATTTTTTTCAATTAAAGATTTCAATAAAGTTATATGATCATCGTTATCATTTAAACACGGGATCATATCAAAGTTTACACCCCCAGAGCTTAAAAAACTTTCTTTACCTTGAATTAAAATTTCCTCTAAAGTTTCTACACAGTCAGACGCAAAACCAGGGCAAATTGTAAGAATATTTTTTTTCCCTTCTTTTGGTAAACTTTCTAAAGTTTTATCTGTGTAGGGCTGCAACCATT
>JACWDH010000012.1 GCA_014654235.1 Pelagibacterales bacterium SAG-MED10
TGTTTATATTGAAAATGGAGATGCTGTGATATTTTCATCAAAAATTATTCCTGGTAATGAAAAAAAGCTTTACAAGCTTCATAATCAATTAGTTAAAGATGGTATAGAAGTAATATCAGAGGAGACTGAATTCGTTCATGTCTCAGGGCACCCTAATCGAGAAGATCTTAAAGATATGTATCATTGGGTAAAACCAAAGTGTGTTATTCCAGTCCATGGCGAACACAGACATATGATTGAGCACATCAATTTCGCAAAAGAAATGCAAGTTCCGCACCCAGTACAAGTTGAAAATGGCGATATTGTTAAACTTTTCCCTGGTGAAAAACCTGAAGTTTATGACAAGGCTCCTAGTGGAAGATTATATCTTGATGGTAATGTAAGTGTCGACCCAGAATCACAGTCAATCAAAGATAGGAAAAATCTAAGTGCAAATGGTTATTTGGAAGTTACTTTAATGATTACACCAAAGGGCAACATCCACAGTAATCCCGTATTATCTTTTAGAGGTTTACCCGTAAATGATAGGGACGAATTTGTTTACGGTTTAGAGGATGAGATTGAAAAAACCTCAAGATCTTTTAGGGTCGGAAGTAGACAACAGGAGCACAATCTTATTGACGCCCTAAAAATTGCTTGTAGAAAATTTTCAAAAGAAAAAACTGGAAAAAAACCATTCACGAATATTAATCTAGTTCGAATTTAATGAGCGGAACAGGTTTAGCTATAATCTATGTTATTATTTGGTGGATCATCTTTTTTGCAATTCTACCAATAGATGTGAACAGAACAAAAACTGTTAAAATTGATGGCGAAGATCCTGGATCGCCAGAAAATCCAAAAATGATTAAAAAATTCCTATATTGTACAGGAATAACTACTGTTATTTTTATTATAATTTATTTGTTAATAAAATTTGAATATTTAAATTTAAGAAATATGATCACTTAAGATGCTATTATCGAAATCATTTGTACCCATACTAAAAAATAATCCTTCAGAAGCTAAAATTAAGTCCCACCAGTTAATGTTGCGGGTAGGGATGATCAAACAAGCTTCAGCAGGAATTTACTCTTGGTTGCCTTTAGGTTTTAAAATAATGAAAAAAATTGAAGAGATAGTAAGACAGGAACAAAATAAAATTGGTGCACAAGAAATTTTAATGCCCACAATTCAATCAAGCGAAATTTGGAAAGAAAGTGGTAGGTATGAAGATTATGGTGAGGAAATGCTTAGAATTAAAGATCGTCAAAACCGTGAGATGCTTTACGGTCCAACTAATGAGGAACAGGTAACAGAAATTTTTAGATCTTCTTTAAAATCATATAAATCACTCCCACAACTTCTTTATCATATTCAGTGGAAATTTAGAGACGAAATTAGACCAAGGTTTGGAATTATGAGAGGTAGAGAATTTTATATGAAAGATGCTTATTCATTTGATGTTTCTGATGAAGAAGCATTTTATTCTTATAATAAATTTTTTTTATCTTATTTAAGAACTTTTAAAAGATTAGCTTTAACTGCAATTCCAATGGCTGCAGACACAGGACCTATTGGAGGAAATTTATCTCATGAATTTATTATATTAGCTGACACTGGCGAAAGTAAAATTTTTACAGATAAAAGAATTTTTGATTTAAATAGTAATGACACAGAATTGGAAAAAAATTCCTTGCAACAGATGAGAAAAAAATATGAACAGTATTATTCTGTGACTGATGAAAAATTCAATAAGGATGAATTTGAAAAAGTTGTATCTGAAGAAAATAGATTGATAACAAAGGGTATAGAAGTAGGACACATTTTTTATTTTGGTGACAAATATTCAAAAGCAATGGGGGCATCAGTTGATTTACCAGGAGGTAAGAAAGATTTTGTTAAAATGGGCTCATACGGAATTGGTGTATCCAGGCTAGTAGGTGCAATTATAGAGGCTAAATTTGATGACAAAAATGAAATCATGAAATGGCCATTGTCTGTTGCTCCTTATGATATTGCGTTAGTACCCATGATAAACAAAAATGATACATCAGCTCTAGATAAAGCAATTAATATAAACAACGAATTAATTAAAAATAATATTGATGCTTTGATTGATGATACTGATGAAAATTATTCATCAAAGATAAAAAAAATGAATTTAATAGGTGCGCCTTATCAAATCATTATTGGTAAAAAATCAGAGGGTGATTTATTAGAGTTTAAAGAAATAGGTGAAGAAACTCAAAATTTATCTTTAACCAAAATTATAGAAATTATTAAAAAACAAAAAAATTAAAATTGATTTCTAATTTAGAAAAAGAAATTACACTTAGGTTTTTAAAGGCTCGTAAAAATGATGGGTTTTTAAACGTCATATCTATTTTCTCATTTATCGGTATTAGTTTAGGAGTTGCTGTTCTTATAATAGTCATGTCAGTAATGAATGGATTCAGAACAGAACTAATTAACAAAATTGTAGGATTTAACTCTCATCTAACTATTAAATCTTATGATCAATTGATCGATAAGAGTAAAATTGAAAGCAATGATTTAAAATTAATTTCGCAATACGCTCTATTTAGCAATTCTGGAGAGGCTATAATTTTAAAAAACGAAACCTCGAAAGGAATTGTTTTAAGAGGTTATCAAAGTGATGATTTTTCTAAATTAGAAATCATAAAAAATAAAAATTTTAAAGGGAATAAAATCAATTTAGAAAAGAATTATATCTCGATTGGTAATGAACTTAGTTTTTCCTTAAATCTTAAAATTGGAGATGAGATAACAATTTTATCCCCTAGTGGTGTGCAAACTATAATTGGAAGCATGCCAAAACAAAAAACGTTTATAGTTACATCAATATTTAATAGTGGTTTAGCAGAATTTGATAATAATATTGCATTAATTAATTTATCCACTCTTGAAGATTTTTTTGGCTTTAAGCAAGAGCAAAGAAATTTAGAAATTTATTTAAAAAATCCAAAAAACATAGAAAAACAAAAAATCGTATTTCAAAAGGTTTACGATCAAGAACTTATTTATAGCTGGGCGGATATGAATAGTTCTTTATTTTCAGCATTAAAAGTTGAACGAAATGTTATGTTTATAATTTTATCTTTAATTATTATTGTTGCTGCTTTCAATATTATTTCAGGTTTAACAATACTGGTTAAAAATAAAACTAAAGATATTGCTATTTTAAAATCAATTGGAGTATTAAATAAATCAATAGTTAAAATTTTCTTTTTAATTGGAATAATTATAGGAACCTCTGCTACTATTTTTGGAATTTTTTTAGGGGTAACATTTTCACTTTATGTTGAAAATTTAAGACAATTTTTAAGCTCTACTTTTAACATTAGCTTATTTCCAGAGGAAATTTATTTTTTAAGTAAAATGCCTTCAGAAATAAATTTAAACTCAATATTAATTATATCGATCTGTTCAATATTTATAACAATAGTAGTTTCAATATTTCCTGCACTAAAAGCTGCTAAACTTGATCCAATCAAAGCCTTAAAATATGAGTAAATTTTTAAAATTACACAATATCTCAAAAACTTTTGAAACTAGTAAAAAGCTAAAAGTTATAAAAAATTTATCATATACTTTTAATAAAGGTAAAATTTACTCTTTGATGGGTCCTTCAGGCTCGGGCAAGTCCACTTTGTTAAATCTAATCTCTTTGATAGATAATCCCTCTAATGGTTCGATTAAATTTAATGATCATGAAATTAATTATGCTGAAAAAGAGGAAAATGATAAATTTAGAGCAAAAAAAATTGGAATTGTTTATCAACAAAATAATTTATTGCCTGACTTTACATCTTTGGAAAATATTTATTTAGCAAGGTTATCAATTAACAATGATAAAGATTTAGCTATTTCAAAAGCAAAACAATTGTTAAAAAAAATAGGCTTATCTAACAGAGCTGATCATTATCCTTCTCAATTATCTGGTGGAGAAGCACAAAGGATAGCTATAGCTAGGGCAATAATTAATGATCCAGAGATAATTTTGGCTGATGAGCCAACGGGTAGTTTAGATATGAGAACAGCAAAAGTAATATTTAATTTATTAAAGGATCAAAAGAGATCAGACAGATTAATTATATTTGCAACTCATAATAGATTTTTTGGAAATAAGGCAGATTGCCTATTGGAGATATTAGATGGTAATATAAAGTCATCTAATGGCTGAGTCTTTACCACAAACCTTTAATCATCTTAAAATTCATACACAATACTCTATTTGTGAAGGTGCTATTAAAATTGATGATCTTCAAGAGTATTCAAAGAGTAATAAAATAAAATCATTAGGTCTTTGTGATACCTCTAATCTTTGTGGAGCATTAGAGTTCGCTGAAAAAATATCAAAATCTGGAAGTCAACCTATCATTGGAACGCAAATTAACTTTAAAATTCATGATACTATTGGATTACTACCTTTATACGCTCTTAATGAAAAAGGTTATAAAAATATTATTGATTTGTCATCAGCATCCTATCTGAACAACGATGAACTTTCTGATCCTCATGTAACATTTGATTATTTATTAAATAATTCTGAAGGCGTTGCATTGTTTTCTGGAACTGTTTTTGGTTTGTTTGGAAAATTATTTGACAAGGGAAAATTTACTGAAATACATGATTTATATAATAAAATTAAATTAAAATTTGGTGATCGTTTTTATATAGAAATACAAAGGCACAAAGATCTTAATGAAACTGGCTTTGAAAAATTTAATCTAAAGAAATCCTCAGATTTAGAGATACCAATAATTGCAACGAACGAGGTATATTATTTAAATAAAGATATGCATGAAGCGCATGATGCATTGATTTGTATAGGTAACAAAACTTATGTTAATGAAAAAAATAGATTAAAATTAAGTGATCAACATTATTTTAAAAATAATTCTGAAATGTCAGAATTATTTTCTGATTTACCTGAAGCATTAGAAAATAATTATAATTTTCCTTTAAGATGCAATTTTAGGCCTTTGTTTTCAAATCCAATTTTACCAAATATTAGCCAAGACAAAGGTGGAGATGCTGATGAAATTTTAAAAATAGAGTCTTTAGAAGGTCTTAAAACTAAATTTGAAAAGGTATTCAACATCAGCGCAAATGACATTGAGACAGAAAAAAATTATTTAAAGTACAAAAAAAGATTAGATCACGAGCTTTCGATAATTGTTAAAATGAAATATGCTAGTTATTTTCTTATCGTATCAGATTATATCAAGTGGGCTAAAAATAATGACATACCAGTTGGTCCTGGTAGAGGTTCAGGTGCAGGATCTTTGGTTGCTTGGTGTTTATCTATTACAGATGTAGATCCAATTAAATTTAATTTAATATTTGAAAGATTTTTAAATCCAGATCGAATATCTATGCCTGATTTTGATATCGATTTTTGTGAGGATAAAAGAGATCTTGTTTTTGAATATTTAACAAAAAAGTACAAAGACAGTGTTGCTCACATAATTACCTTTGGAAAGTTAAAAGCTAGAATGGTCATTCGTGATGTTGGTAGAGTTTTGGGGTTATCCTATGGTTTTGTAGACAGTATTTCTAAAATGATACCTTTTGATCCTTCAAGACCACAAAGCTTAACACAATGTATAGCTGGAGAACCAAGGCTTCAAAAACTAATCAATGAAGATCCAAAAGTTAAAAAATTAACTGTTTTATCCCTTCAACTTGAAGGCCTGAATAGAAATGTTGCAACACACGCGGCAGGAGTGGTTATTGCGGATAGAAAACTGACTGAAGTAGTTCCTTTATATAAAGATAGTTCTGCAGACTTGTTATTACCTTCCACTCAATTTGACATGTATTCAGCTGAAAATGCAGGATTGATAAAATTTGATTTTTTGGGTCTGAAAACTCTAACTGTAATTAACAACACGCAAAAGTTAATTAAAAAAATTAATAAGGATTTTGACATAGAAAAAATTGATTTTGAGGACCAAAAGGTTTTTGATTTATTATCAAGTGGAAAAACGGTTGGGTTATTCCAGATTGAAAGTGCTGGAATGAGAGAGGCCTTGTTACAAATGAAACCAAATCATATAGAAGATATTATTGCTCTTGTAGCTTTATATAGACCAGGACCAATGAGTAACATTCCAACTTATAATGATTGTAAGCATGGGAAGCAAAAACCTGATTATTTACATCCACTTTTAGAGGACATTTTAAAACCTACATATGGAGTAATTATTTATCAAGAACAAGTAATGCAAATAGCGCAAAAATTATCTGGATTTACTGCCGGTCAAGCAGACTTGCTTCGAAGAGCTATGGGTAAAAAGAAAAGGGCTGAACTTGAAAAGCAAAAACAAGGTTTCATCGAAGGAGCGATAAAAAATGGAATTGCAAAAGACGTTGCAGCTGGAATTTTTTTAAAAATAGAACCTTTTGCAGAATATGGATTTAACAAAAGTCATGCAGCTGCTTATGCAATAATTTCTTATCAAACAGCCTTTTTAAAGACATATTATCCAAAAGAATTTATTGCTGCATCAATGACAATGGATATTTCTAATCAAAATAAACTAAGTGAGTTCTATGAAGAATTGAACAGATTAAATGTAGAAGTTGTTCGACCAGATATAAATGAATGCTTTGCTAATTTTAGAACAATAGATGGAAAGTTTTATTATGCATTAGGAGGAATAAAAGCTGTAGGCTATGAGGCTATTTCAAATATTATTGAGGAAAGAACTGCTAATGGAAAATTTTCATCAATTAATGATTTTTTAAATAGAGTAAACCCAAAAGACATTAATAAACTTCAACTGGAAGGATTAGTAAAGGCAGGTGCTTTTGACAATATTAATTCTAATAGACAAGCACTATTTGACTCAATACCCAATATTATAACCAAAAGTAAAAATATTTTTGAGAATAAGTCAGCAAATCAAATTGATTTATTTTCAGAAGAGGAAAATATCCAAGATGATATAATAAATAATATTGAAGATTGGCAATTCGAAGAAAGACTAGCAAAAGAATTTGAAGCAGTGGGATTTTTTATTTCTGATCATCCATTAAATCAATTTACTGAAATATTTAATGATTATAAAATAAATGAATATACAAAATTTATTTTAGATGATGAAATTAAAAGTTCAAATATAGCTGCTACATTATTAAAATTACAGGAGAGAAAAACTGCTAAAGGAAATTCTTATGCTGTTTTGAAATTAACAGATTTATCAAGTGTATTTGAACTTTTTATATTTTCTGATGTTTTAGAATTAAACAGAGAGATTTTAAAAGAGGGTAATTCTTTGATATTAAATTTAGTTAAAAATATAACTGATGATGAAAATCGTTTTAAGAGAATTAATGTTCAAAAAATATCTTCATTAAAAGAACTTTTCAATAGTCCAATTAATGAAGTTTGTTTTGAAGTCAGTTCTAAAGATCAAGTTCAAGTGATATCAAAAATTCTAAAAGAAAATGGTAAAACATTAGTTAATATTAATTTAGTAAATGATGGTGATATTCTTCAATTTAAACTGAAAAATTTGAAAAATTTAGACAGAAAATCACTAAATTTATTAAGAAAGCAACAAATACAAGCCACTATTTCATAAATAAAACTTGTTAAATTCATAAAATATTTGTAAATACAGCATAAATTAAATTAACACGCACACAGTTGTTGGTTTTATACCTCCGGTCCTTAATTGGAAATTACTGTGGTGGCTTAACCGGGAAAAAATATGAAAATACCTAACGTAACTATTCAACAATTATTAGAAGCAGGCGTACATCTTGGTCACAAAACCTTGAGATGGAACCCGAAAATGAAGAAATATATTTTTGGAAAAAGAGATTCAATTCACATTATAGATTTAACACAAACACTAGAGCTAACTAAAGTCGCTTTAGAAAAGGTCTATAATACAATAGCCAACAATGGAAAAATTTTATTTGTTTCCACTAAAAAACAAGCTTCAGAAGCAATAGCAGAAGTTGCAAAAGAAACAGATCAATATTTTGTAAACTATAGATGGTTAGGTGGAATGCTTACTAACTGGGGAACAATTTCAAATTCAATTAAAAAATTAAAAAAATTGGAAATAGATATTTCTGCTGAAAATAGAGGATTTACAAAAAAAGAACTTCTAAAAATGAGTGTTAAAAAAGATAAGCTTCAAAGATCTTTAGGTGGAATTGCAGAAATGAAAAAAGTTCCTGATCTTGTTTTTGTAATAGATACAAACTACGAATCTTTAGCAATTGCAGAATCTGCTAAACTTGGAATACCAATAATTGCTATTTTAGATAGTAATTCAAACCCCGAGAATATTGATTTTCCAATTCCTGGTAATGATGATGCTAGAAGAGCAATTGATCTTTATTGCAATCTTATTAAGGAAACAATTAACAGTGCAAAAAGCTCTATTCCAACTCAAGAAACTACACAAGATAAAATTAAAAATAATAAAAAAGAAGAAGATAAATCAAAGACAATCCAAGAACTTGATAGAGAAAAATTAGAACAGAAGTTCTCTAAAGAAACTAAGGAGACTTTAAATTAATATGAGCGACATTGAGAAGGTAAAGAAATTAAGAGAAGCAACTGGTGCAGGTTTCAAAGATTGTAATTTAGCAATTAAAGAAGCTAACGGAGATATAGATAAGGCTATCGAAATCCTTAGAGTAAAAGGAATTTCTAAGGCTTCAAAAAAAATGTCTAGAGATGCTAAAGAAGGTGTTGTTGTTGTAAGTGGAAATGAAACAAAAACATCTATTATTGAAGTAAATTGTGAGACTGATTTTGTTGCTAAAAATGAGGACTTTATAAGTTTCGTTAAAGAACTTAGTGAATTAAATAACCAAAAAAATTCTAATCTTGAAGAATTAAAAAACTCAAAAATGGGAAATGGTCAAACAGTTGATGAAAATCTAGTTGCTTTGATTGCAAAAATCGGTGAAAAAATAACAATTGGTAAATCTAAAACAATTGAAAACTCAAATGGTGTTAATAATCATTATCTCCACACAGTGGTTCAAGATAATGTAGCTAAGTTAGCTGTATTAGTTTCATTAGAAACAAATGAAAATTCTGAGACAGTAAAAACTTTTAGTAAGCAGTTGTCTATGCATATTGCTGCCTCAAATCCTTTAGCTTTAGAGTCTAATTTAATTGATCAAGCGATTATAGATAAAGAGCAAGAGCTTGTTACAGAGGAATTAAAAAATTCTGGAAAACCTGAAGATATTGCAAACAAGATAAGTTTAGGCAAGATGAACAAGTTTAAAGAAGAAAATGCTCTTCTGACACAAGCATGGGTTATGGAGCCTAAGAAAAAAGTAAAGGATATATTGGGAGAACTCTCTATAGCTGATCTTAAAATAAAAGAATTTTATAGAATTAAAATTGGAGAATAAATGTTTGATGAAAAATCTTACAGCCTCAAGATGGATAAAGCCATAGAGGTATTTGCAAAAGAATTGTCTTCTCTTAGAACAGGTAGAGCTAACTCTGCTATGTTAGATTTAATTAAAGTAGACGTTTACGGACAGCAAATGCCAATTAATCAAGTAGCAAGCATAACTACACCTGAACCAAGAATGATAAATATTCAAGTTTGGGATATGAACAATGTTCCACTTGTTGATGCTTCTATTAAAAAATCTGATTTAGGATTAAATCCACAAATAGATGGACAATTGATTAGATTGCCTGTCCCCGAACTTAATGAAGAGAGAAGAACTGAACTAAAAAAAATAATTAAGTCGGTTGGTGAAAAATGTAAAGTTTCTATTAGAAACATTAGGAGAGAGGCTAATGAAGATTTAAAAAAACTTTTAAAATCAAAAGATATTGGTGAAGATGAGGAAAAAACTTATGAAAAAAAAATTCAGGCAATAACTGATGATCATATTAAGTCCGTTGATGAAAAAGTTTCCTTAAAAGAAAAAGAAATAATGACAATATGAACCCTTTAAATCATGTTGCTATTATCATGGATGGCAATGGAAGATGGGGCATTAAATATAAAAAATCAAGAAATGCAGGTCATAAAGCTGGATTAATAACATTAGAAAAAATTATTAAAGAGTCAATAAAAAGAAATATAAAATTTCTTACACTTTATGCATTTTCTACTGAAAATTGGAAAAGGCCTAAAAAAGAAATTAATTATTTATTTAATTTGCTGGAAAATTTCTTAGTAAATAAATTAAATAAATTAAATAATCAAAATATTAAATTAAATATTTTAGGAACTAAAAATTTCTCAAAAAAACTTAATATTCTCTTAAAAACAGCTGAAAAAAAAACCTTAAACAATAAAGGTCTCCAAATTAATCTTGCTTTAAATTATGGGTCAAAAACAGAAATTCTTAATGCTTTTAAAAAAATTAATAAAAATAAAAAAAAAATTACTGAGAGAAATTTAATTACTTACTTACATACTAAGAATATACCAGATCCTGAGTTACTAATTAGGACGGGTAACACAAAAAGATTAAGTAATTTCTTATTATGGCAATTAGCTTACACAGAGATTTTTTTTGTAAAAAAAATGTGGCCTGATTTTAAGGAAGTAGACTTTTTAAAAATTATTAAAGAATTTCAATCTATCAAAAGAAATTTTGGAAATATTCAATGAATAATGAACTTAAAAAAAGAATTTTTAGCTCAATAATATTAATACCAATTATTCTAATAATTATTATTAATGGATCATTTATTTTTAATTTATTTTTAACAATATGTTTTGCTATAATTTTATATGAATGGCATATGATGATTAAAAATAAACATTATTACTACCTTGGAATTTTTTTTTTAATTTTTTCATTTTATACAATTTATAAGACTTATAATTTAAATAATAATCATTCAGATTTTTTATTTGTTTTATTAATATGTATATCAACTGATATAGGCGGTTTTGTTTTTGGGAAATTATTTAAAGGTCCAAAATTAACCTCAATAAGTCCGAACAAAACTTATTCAGGCGCTATTGGAGGCTATATATTCTCTACTTTAACTGTAACCTTTTTTTTTAAATTTTCACTGCTTTCACCAAATAAAATCGACACATTAATCAACACATATGTAATGATAATTTTAATCTCAACCGTAAGCCAGCTAGGTGATATATTAATTTCTTATTTTAAAAGGTTATCTAATATTAAAGACACTGGAAAAATTATACCTGGTCATGGGGGTTTGCTTGATAGAGCTGATGGAATGATATTTGCATTTCCTTTCTCTTACATAATATTATCAGCTAATTTTAATTTTTTTTGAGAATGAAACAGAAAATTGCAATATTAGGATCAACAGGGTCGATAGGTAAAAATTTATTAGAAATAATAAATAAAGATAGAAATAAATTTGAGGTTGTTCTTCTCACAGCAA
Organism: Pelagibacterales bacterium SAG-MED10; assembly: GCA_014654235.1. Classification (GTDB taxonomy): domain Bacteria; phylum Pseudomonadota; class Alphaproteobacteria; order Pelagibacterales; family Pelagibacteraceae; genus Pelagibacter. The sequence goes on from JACWDH010000012.1 coordinate 11,384, forward strand.
ATAAAAATCATTCTGATTTAATCAAACAAGCAAAAAAATATAATGTTAAAAATTTAATAATTAAAAATCATAAAAGTTACACATTACTAAAAAATATCAATCTAAAAGGAATAAATATTTATAATGATTATAATAATTTTAATAAATTTTTTAAAAAGAAAATTGATTATGTAATGAGTTCTATTTCAGGAATGGAGGGTTTAGGCCCCACTCTTAACATAATCAAATTTACAAAAAAAATTGCAATTGCTAACAAAGAATCAATCATATGTGCATGGAATTTAATTCAACATGAATTAGTAAAAAATAAAACTAAATTTGTACCTGTTGACTCAGAACATTTTTCACTATGGTATGCATTAAAAAACTTACCAAGTTCAGAAATTGAAAAAGTTTATTTAACTGCGTCAGGTGGACCACTCTTAAAATTTTCAAAATTAAAATTAAAAAATGTTAAATTATCACAAGCTCTTAAACACCCCACTTGGAAGATGGGTAAAAAAATTTCAATTGACTCGTGTACGATGATGAATAAAGTTTTCGAGGTAATAGAGGCAAAACATTTATTTAATCTTTCTTATAAAAAAATTACAGTACTAACGCATCCAAATTCTTATATACATGCTGTAGTTAAATTTAAAAATGGTTTGATAAAAATTATAGCACATGACACTACTATGAAAATTCCTATCTTTAATTCCATAAAATCAGATCAAGCTTTATCTATAAAAACAAATAAATTAAATTTAAAAAAACTAAATAATCTTGATTTAAAAGAAGTTAATACAAAGTTTTTCCCTGTAGTAAATATTTTGAAAAAACTACCAAATAAAATTTCACTTTATGAAACTGTTATTGTGACTATAAACGATTTACTTGTAGACCAATTCTTAAATAAAAAAATTACATATAAACAACTTCAGGATTTATTAGTTAAACTTACCAAAAAAAAGCTATTTACAAAATATAAGAAACTTAAACCAAAAAAATTTGAAGATATAATCTTAGTTAAAAATAAAGTAAACTCAATCATTTTTAAAACTATAAAAAAACAATATGCTTAATTTAAATTTTAAAAAATATTTAATTATTATAGTTACTTATGTATTTTTATTTTCAAATACTTTAAATGCTGAAACTTTAAGAAAAATAATTATTAAAGGTAATGAGAGAGTGTCAAATGAAACTATTAAAATTTTTACTTCGATACAAGTTGGCGATGAAATTAACACTGATAAACTTAATCAAGTTATATCAAACCTTTATGATACTAACTTTTTCGAAAACATTTCAGTAAATTTTGTAAGTCAAGAGCTCATAATTAATGTGCAGGAGAGCCCAATTATTAACGAAGTTATATTTAATGGAATTAAGTCCAAAACATTAAAAGAGACTATTACCAAAAATATTTTATTAAAATCTCGCTCTTCTTTTAATGAGTTTCAACTTGATAAAGATAGATTAGGAATAATAAAAGAATTAAAAAACCAAGGTTACTATTATTCAAAAATAGAAATTTTAAAAGAGATTAAAGAAAATAATTCATTAAATATAATTTATAATATCAATATTGGTGAAAAAGCTAAAATTAAAAAAATTACTTTTACCGGTGATAAAATATTTAAGGATAGTAAACTTAAGTCAATTATTATAAGTGAGGAATATAAATTTTGGAAATTTATTTCAGGAAAAAAATATCTTAATGAAAATATTATTTCAATAGATAATCGTCTTTTAAAAAATTTTTATCTAAATCAAGGATATTTTAATATAGAAATTAATTCTTCTTTTGCAAAATCAATTGACGAAGAAAGTTTTGAATTAATTTATAATATTAATGCAAACGAAAAAATTTATTTTAATAAACTGACTTTGAATTTACCTAATGATTTTGATCTATCTAATTATAATAAAATAAACAATTTGTTTGCAGATATTAAAGATGAACCATATTCAATAAATAGAATTGAAAAAATACTAAAAAAAATAAATGATATTTCAATTTATGAGCAATATATTTCTACTGAGGCTTACGTTGAAGAAAACATATATGAAAACAAAATAGACCTTAATTTTATAATAAAAGAAACAGATCCAATTTATGTTGATAAAATCAACATCTTTGGAAATAATGTTACTAAAGAGACTGTAATAAGAAATCAGCTAGAATTTGATGAAGGCGATCCTTATAATGATATTCTATTCACAAGATCTATAAATAATTTAAAAAATCTAAATTTCTTTAAAGATGTCAAAACTGAAATTTTAAAAGATAGTGAAAAAGAGACAAAAAGTATTAATATTAATGTAGAGGAAAAGCCAACTGGGGAAATTATGGCAGGGGCTGGAGTTGGGACATCAGGCACAACAACAACATTTGGAATTAAAGAGAACAATTATCTTGGTAATGGTCTATCTTTGGATGCTAATTTAGAAATTAGCGAGGAATCTATAAAAGGAAAATTTTCTATGAGAAATCCTAATTATAACAATTCAGAAAAATCTATTTATACAAATTTTCAAAGTTTTGAAACGGATAGGCTGTCAGACTTTGGATATAAAACTAATAAAACGGGAATTACTGTTGGTACTGATTTTGAGTATTATGATGACTTAAGATTGGGATTTGGGTTTAATTCTTATTACGAAGATATTGTAACGGACTCCACAGCATCATCTCAGCAGCAAAAATTAAAAGGAAACTACTTTGATAATTATGTATCCTTGTCTTTAGATTATGATAAACGAAATCAAAAATTTCAAACATCACAAGGTTTTAGAAACTATTTCTCTACAGATTTACCGATTGTAAGTGAAACAAACACACTAGCAAATACATTTATTACTACTAATTACTATGAATATCTCAATAAATATATACTAAAATCATCTTTCTATTTTAAAAACACAAATTCAATAACAGGTGAAAATGTTAAATTATCAGAAAGATTATCTTTACCTTCTAACAGATTAAGAGGTTTTGAAAGAGGAAAAATAGGCCCGAAAGATGGAAATGATTTTATAGGAGGTAATTATGTAGCTTCATTAAATTTCTCATCTGATGTTCCAAAATTATTAGAAAACTCACAAACGACAGATTTAATAATCTTTTTAGACATTGCTAATGTTTGGGGAGTTGATTATGACTCAAGTCTTGAAAAATCTGATGACATAAAAAGTGCCATTGGCATTGGCTTAGATTGGTTTACACCAGTAGGTCCGCTGAATTTTACACTATCCCAACCTTTGTCAAAAGGGTCAAACGATATAACTGAATCTTTTAGATTTAATCTAGGAACAACATTTTAATGTATAAATTTTATAAATTAATTTTTTTTTGCTTATTTATATTTTATCAATCAAATGTCTATAGCAGTGAACGGAAAATTGTTTATCTTAATTTAGATGAAATTATTCAAAAATCTATTCCAGGAAAATTAATTTTACAGAAACTTCATGAACAAAACAAAATGAATTTAGAAAAGTTCAAATCGAAACGAAGTAACTTAATAAATCAAGAGAAAGATATAATAAAGAAAAAAAATATTTTGTCTAAAGAAGAATTTGAAGCTAACGTTTCTGACTTAAATAAAAAAATGAAGAATTTTAATAAGGAGCGAGAACAAACATTTTTAAAATTTGAGGAGGAAAAGAAAAAAAAATTAAATAATTTTCTTTCAAAGATTACTCCATTAATTGAAACATTCGTAAAAGAAAATTCTATAAATATAGTTCTTAATAAAAAAAATTTATTTATTGCTAGTAAGAATTTTGATATTACAAATCAGATAATAGAAATTGTTAATAAAAATATAAAATAAATATGAAATCCCTTAATAAAACTGACATTGCTAATTTACTCCCACATAGAGAACCAATGTTACTAATTAATGAGTTATACGATATTGTTAATCTTAAATCTGCTACTGCTACAGTAGATGTAAAGAAAAATAGTTTTTTTGTTCAGGGTCATTTTCCTGAAAATCCAGTTATGCCAGGGGTTTTAATAGTTGAGTCATTTGGTCAAGCAGCTGCTGCTCTTACTGCACATGGATTAGACAAATCTACTTATGAAAATAAATTAGTTTTTTTGATGGGTGTTGAAAAAGCTAGATTTAGAAATCCGGTAATACCTGATTGCAAACTTTTACTTAAGATTGAAGCCATTAGATCACACGGTCGTGTTTGGAAATATAAGGGTGAAGCCTTTGTTGATGATGTAAAAATGGCAGACGCAATTTGGTCAGCCACAATTGTAGATAAGAAATAAATAGCAATAAATATTGATAACTTTTAAAAAATTGCTTTGATAAAAGCAATCATGTCTAATCCTTTTTTTATAAATCAAGGCCCATACGATATTTTAGAAATTTTAAAATTACTTGATTTAAATACAAATAATTTTCAAAAAAGAAATGTCTATGATGTTAAAGATCTATTAAGCGCATCATATAATGATCTAACTTTCTTTCACTCAAAAAAATATAAGGATTTAGCTAATCTTACTAAAGCTGCTTTTTGTATCACAACAGATAATTTAAAAAATGAACTTTCCAAGAATTGTAAGCCTTTAATAGTAAAAAATGTTTTAATTTCTACTTCGTTAGTAACTAGTAAATTTTATCCTGACTCTGTCTATGATAACTTCGATAGTGAAGTAACAGATATATCAGAGACAGTTTATAAAAATAAAATTAAATTTGGGAAAAATGTTTTAGTTGGAAAGAATGTCGTATTAGGATCTAATTGCTCGATTGGTCATAATACTATTATTGAAAAAAATGTATCTGTTGGTAATAATTGCACTATTGGTTCAAATATTGTTATAAGAAATTCATTAATAGGAAATAATGTAAAAATTTTGGATAATTGTGTTATTGGAAAACATGGATTTGGATTTTTACCCAATAATGATAAAAATATCAGATACCCACATATTGGTATTGTTCAAATCAAAGATAATTGCGAAATAGGTAGTGGTTCAACTATTGATCGAGGATCAATGTCAAATACTGTAATTGGTAAAAATACTTTTTTAGATAATCAAATTCATATAGCTCATAATGTGAAAATAGGAGAAAACGGAATTATAGCCGGACAAGTTGGAATTGCTGGCAGTTCTGTAATTGGTAGAAATGTTAAAATAGGTGGTCAAGCTGGCATTTCAGGTCATTTAAAAATTGGAGATAATGTTGAAATAGCTGGTGGAAGTGGAGTAATTAAAGACTTACCGGACAATTCTAAAGTGATGGGGTATCCGGCAAAAAATATCAGACAGTTTTTAAAGGAAAGTAAATGATTCACAATACTGCAATTATTGACTCGAAAGCTAAGATACACAATGATGTAAGGGTAGGACCTTACTCAATTATAGGTGCAAATGTAGAAATAGAGGAAAATACTGAGATCCAATCTCATGTGAGTATTTTGGGTAATACTAAAATAGGAAAAAATAATAAAATTTATCCATTTGCATCCATTGGAAATGATCCGCAAGATTTAAAGTTCCAAGGAGAAGAAACGAAACTTGAAATAGGTAATGGTAACAAGATTAGAGAATATGTAACTATTAACCCTGGTACAAATGGCGGTGGAGGAATAACAAAAGTAGGTAACAATTGCCTGTTTATGGTATCGGCCCATATCGCACATGATTGTTTTGTTGGTGATAATGTAATCTTAGCCAATAGTGTTCCATTAGGGGGTCATGCATATATAGAAGATAATGTAATTATTGGAGGAAATTCAGCAGTGCAACAATTTACCAGAGTAGGGAGATCTGCAATGATCGGTGGTATGTGTGGTGTGGTTAGAGATATAATTCCTTATGCAATGGTACATGGTAATAGAAGTAAACTACAAGGACTTAATTTAATTGGTTTGAGAAGAAAAAATATTCCAAATAAAGATATAATAATCTTAAGTGATGCATACAAAGAAATATTTAAAAATGAAAATTTAACTGATAATTTGAACAATTTAAACCAAGACTTTAGAAAGCATAAATTGGTAAGTGAGGTACTAAATTTTATAGAGAAAGATAAAAAGAGACCAATATGTACTCCATTTTCCAAATAAAATGATTGGATTATTTTTAGGAGATACAGATTTTTCTGAGATTGTATTAAATAAAATAAAAAAATTAAAAAAAAAATATTTTATAATTGATTTCTCAAAAAAATCAAAGTTCAAAAGCAATAAGAACTCAAACCGAATAAGCATCGGACAATTCGGGAAAATTCTTAGTTTAATAAAAGAAAAAAAATCAAAAAAAGTTCTTTTCGCAGGTAAAATAGCAAAACCAAAGTTTTCGTCTTTAAGATTAGATTTCAAAGGTATTTATTACATGCCGAGTGTTATCCGTGCAGCCAAAAAAGGGGATGCTGCAATAATTAAAGAAATCATTAAAATTTTAAACAAAGAAGGCATAAAGGTTATTAGTTCAATTTATTATAATCCAGAATTATCTTTGAAAGCAGGTAATTATACAAAACTAAAACCTAATAAAACCGATTTTGTATCAATAAAAAAAGGGATTAAATACTTTAACAAATTGAATGAGTTAGATCATGTGCAGGCATTAATTGTAAATAATGAAAAAATTGTAGCAACAGAAGGAAAAGGTGGCACAAGAAAAATGCTAACCAAATTAAAGAAATCAACATATGGAGTGTTAATTAAATTTCCCAAAAAAAAACAAGATTTAAGAATGGATTTACCTACAATTGGTCTTCAAACTCTCAAAGATTGTAAAAAAAATGGCCTTAAAGGATTAGTATTAAAATCTAAAAAAAATATAATCTTGGATAAAGTTGAATGTATTAAATTTGCAAATAAAAATCAGATATTTATTAAGATTATATGAAAAAAATATTTATATTAACTGGAGAGCCTTCAGGTGATAAGTTAGCTTCTACAGTAATATCAAAGCTACAATCAACAAATCCAGAAATCGAATATTTATCAGTGGGTGGAGTTAACTTAAAAAAATTAGGTATCAACTCCATTTTTGAACTAAAAGACATAACATATCTTGGTTTTACAAGTGTTATTTTAAATATTTTTAAAATTAGAAAGAAAATTAATCAAACTGTTGATGAGATAATAAAATTTAATCCTGATATTTTATTTAGTGTAGATAGCCCTGATTTTACATTGAGGGTAGCTGAAAAAGTTAAAAAAATTAATAAAAAAATTAAAACTATTCATTATGTTGCACCTCAAGTGTGGATTTGGAGAAAAAATAGGGTTAAAAAAATTAAAAACTTTATCGATCATATTCTTTTACTATTTGATTTCGAAAAAAAATATTTTGAAAAAGAAAATATAAAAAATACTTTTGTAGGACATCCTCTGATAGAAACAAAAAATTATTCAAGAACTATAATTGATAATTTGATACCAAAGGATAAAAAAATTATATCTTTATTTCCAGGAAGTAGAAAATCTGAAACTTTAATTTTATTACCAATCTTAATTAGTTTTATAGAGTTAATGAATGAAAAACATAAAGATTATTTTTTTTATTTTCATGCAACGGAGGAAAATAAAAATTCAATTTTAGAAATTATAAAATTAAAAAATATTGAAAATATAGATGTTATATCTGAAGAAAATATTAAATCGGATATTTTATCTAAATCTATTTTTGCTGTATCAAAATCTGGCACTGTTTCATTGCAAATTTGTAATGCAAATATACCATCAATAATCATTTATAAATTAGGCTTTATAAATTTTATGATATTTAAATTATTGGTAAATGTTAAATTTGCTAATATTATTAATATTATCAACAATCGTGAAATAATTCCTGAACTTCTTCAAAATGAGTGTAATGCTAAAGAAATTTATAAAACTGTAATATATTTTTTAAAGAATCCAGATCTTATTAAAAAGCAACTAGCTGTTTGTAATAAAACTTTAGAGGGTATCAGATCAAAGACTTCATCATCTGATGAGTCATCAGCAGTTCTATCTAACTATCTCGTTTCCTAATCTTTTATCTACTTCTTTCTTCCCTAAAGAAATCAAAATGTCATACAGTCCTGGTCCAAATTTAGATCCAGTTAAAATTACTCTTAAGGGCTGTCCTACACCTTTGAAGTTAGTTTCATATTTTTTTATTAAATTATTAACTATGGGCTCCAATAATTCCCTATTTAAATTCTCTAAGGATGAAATCTCAGTTTTAAATTCTCGAATTATTTTCTTTGCGTTATCATCAATTAACTTTAGATCATCTTGATTAAAATTAATTTCTTCTAAGATTATATATTTCGAGTTATTAAATATATCTTCTAATGTTTTTGCCTTATTTTTTAAAAAATGTAGTGAATTTTTTATTTTTTCTTCTTTTTCAGGTTTAATTTTTTCTTTGTAAATCCCACAATATTCTACCAGGTTTTTGAAAAGGTTTTCTTCATCAATGGTTTTAATATAGTGTTCGTTCATTGATAAAATACGGCTCATATCAAGTTTTGAAGGTGATTTTCCAATTCCCTCTAAATTAAAATATTTAATACTTTCATTTAAGGTAAATATTTCTTTATCTTGATAGGACCAGCCTAATCTTAATAAGTAGTTTCTTAATGCATCTGGCATTATTCCAATTTTTGAATAGTCCTCTAATGTAGAGGCATTATCTCTTTTAGACAGTTTTTTTCCCTCAATTGTATGGATTAAAGGTATATGTGCAAAATTTGGCACTTCCCAACCCATAGCGAGATAAATCTGAATTTGTTTAAAAGTATTTACTTTATGATCATCACCTCGAATAATGTGAGTCATTCCCATTTGATGGTCATCTACAGTTGCTGAAAGGTTATATGTTGGAGTTCCATCATTTCTTAATATAATAAAATCCTCTATTGTATTATTTTCAACTTCAACATCACCTTGTACCAAGTCTTTTAATATAGAGCTTCCCTCAATTTTACTTTTAAATCTAATTACAGGCTTAATATTTTCTGGAGCATCTTTTTCATCTGCATCTCTCCATTTTCTATTATAGATAAAAGGTAGTTTTTTTTGTTTAGCTCTCTTTTTTTGTTCTTCTATTTCTTCACTAGAGCAATAACACTTGTAAGCACTTCCATTTTTTAATAATTCATTTGCAACTTTAATATGATCTTCAACTTTAATTGATTGAATATATTCATCTCCGTCATGTTCAATTCCTATCCATTTTAAAGAATTTATAATTTGGATTTTATATTCATCTTTAGATCTTTCCTTATCAGTATCTTCAATTCTTAGGTGAAAAGTACCTTTTTGATTTTTTGAGTATAGCCAATTAAATAAAGCTGTTCTCACGCCTCCGATATGGAGAGCTCCAGTAGGTGAGGGAGCAAATCGAGTTGCTACTTTTGACATCAATGATGTTTAGACTATTTTTTTAAAAGTTTCTATATAAAGATACCAAAACACCCTGAACTTTAACTCTATCAGGTCCAAAAATTTTAGTTTCGTAGTTTCTATTTGCACTTTCTAAAGCGACAACTTTACCTTTTTTACGAATTCTTTTAAGCATTGCTTCATGTTCATCAATTAAAGCGACTACAATCTTTCCATTGTCTGCGGTATCTGTTCTTCTGATAATTACGGTATCACCCTCATGAATGCCTGCTTCTATCATAGAATCACCTTGAACTTTTAAACCAAAGTAATCTCCATTTTTTTCTAGATTATTTGGCAAAGGTATTCTAGCGACTTCATTTTGGATCGCTTCAACTGGTGTTCCAGAAGCAATTTTACCAAGAACTGGCACTTCTACTTCATCAGATGGTACTTGCTCTTCATCTAAACCACCTTTTATAACGCTTGGGGAAAAGTTGTTGTAAATATCATTTGCAGAAGCTGTTTCAGGAAGTTTTATTACCTCTAAGGCTCTAGCTTTGTGAGCAAGTCTTTTAATAAAACCTCTTTCTTCTAAGGCGCTTATTAATCTATGTATTCCTGATTTAGATTTTAAATTGAGAGATTGTTTCATCTCTTCATATGAAGGAGAAACACCGGAGCTTCTCAACTTCTTGTTGATAAATAAAAGTAAGTTTTTTTGTTTTTTTGTAAGCATAAGAACAAATATCGTACAAATAATGTTCTATAAAAGTTCTTTTAATTTAACAACATTAAAAAAACCAACAAAATAGGGGTTTAATTGACTATAAAACTGAAAAAATTGAATTTTTATCTAAATTTTTCAAAAGTGATTCACCAATTAAAAAAGTATTAATAGACGTTTTGTTTTTTAAATCTAAAAGTTCTTCTTTAGTTTTAATACCACTCTCTGAAATCAAAGGTCCATCATGATTAATTAATACATTATAGATATCATAAGTTGTATTTATATCTGTTTTAAGAGTTTTTAAATTCCTATTATTTATTCCAATCATAGCCTCTTTGAAGTGTAGAGCTTTTTTAGCTTCATCAACCGTATGAACCTCTACAATTACTGACATTTTATACTTTAATGCCTCTACGTACAAATCATTTGCTAGATTATCTGATACACCAGCTAAAATAATTAAAATTGCATCTGCTCCATAACTTTTAGCTAAGGGTATTTGAAATTTATCTATAAAGAAATCTTTACATAAAATTGGTAAGTTAACTTTTTCTTTTATCTTGCTGATATGAATTAGGTTTCCTAAAAAATAATCCTCCTCAGTAAGAACAGATAAGCAGGTAACATTATTAGTATTATATGTGTTGGCAATTTCTACTGGATTGTAATTTTGGATAATTACACCAGCGGAAGGGCTAGCCTTTTTAATTTCGGCAATAATTGATGTTTTATTATTTAGTAAATTAGATTGAATTTTTTCCTTAAAATTCAAGAAAGAATTATTTTTATCAATAATATCTGCAAGTGAATTTAAACTTGTTGATTTTTTTAAAATATCAATCTTATCTATTTTTTTTTTAATTATTTCTTCGAGAATATTTTTAGACATTTTGTATTTTTTCTAAATGAATATACGGTTTTCCTGATAAAATAAATTCTCTACTATAATTGTAAGCATCTATAAATTCTGAATATTTTTCATTAACAATTAAACCTGCTGCAGCATTTAAACAAACTGCTTTTGAAAAATCATTGTCTTTACCTTTAAAAATTTCAATCATCTTACTTGCATTATATTTTGCGTCATCACCAACTAAATTATCAAATTTTTCAGCGTTAATATTTAATACTGTGGGATCAATTATAATTTCAGATATTTCTCCGTTTTTTAATTGTATAACATTTGTCTTAGCATAAGGTGAAATTTCATCTAGGCCATCTTCACTATTTACAATCCATGCAAATTTAATATTTAAATTTTTAAGCCCTTCAGCAAAAATCTTGAGTAATTTTTTATCAAAAACACCAACAACTTGTCTATCTACTAAAGCAGGGTTACTCAATGGACCAATCATATTAAATATTGTCCTTTTACCTATTTTTTTTCTTACTGGCCCAACAAATCTCATTGCACTATGATAATTAGGCGCAAACATAAAGCCAAAATTGTTGTTATTGATCTCTTTTTCTATATCACTTGGTTCAAGGTCGATTTTAATTTTTAGTGCCTCCAAAACATCTCCTGAACCACACTTAGAAGAGACTGCCTTATTACCATGTTTAGCGACCTTAGTCCCCATACTTGCTAAAAGTAAAGCTGATGCCGTTGAAATATTCAAGGTATTCATGCCATCACCCCCAGTTCCACAAGTATCAACACAGTTTGTGACTTTTACTCTTTTTGACTTTTCTCGAAGCACATAAACACCACCAGCAATTTCATCTGAGACTTCACCTTTGTCTGAGAGCAAAGTTAAAAAGTCATAAATTTGATCCTCATTAGCCTGTCCAGTCATAAGTAATTCAAAGGCGGATTTACTTTCCTGAAAAGTAAGATCTTTCTTATTTCTTAATTTTTCTAAAATTTGGTCCATTTAACTAATAATTTATAAAGTTTTTTAATATTTTTATTCCTAATTTAGTTTTAATACTTTCCGGATGAAATTGTACACCGTGAATATCAAATTCTTTATGTTGCACACCCATTATCAAGCCATCTTCTGTTTGTGCTGTAATTTTCAAATTATCAGATAAAGTTTTTTTATCAATTATAAGACTGTGATATCTAGTGGCTTCAAAAGTTTTTGGTAGATTTTTTAAAATTCCAATTTTTTTTGATTTAATCTTGCTTATTTTTCCATGCATAAGTTTTTTTGCTTGAATGATCTTTGACCCAAATACCTGTCCAATAATTTGATGACCTAGACATACTCCTAAAAAGGGCATTTCTTTATGAAGAGATTTTAAAATATTTATACAATTTCCTGATTGATTTGGATTTCCTGGTCCTGGAGATATAACAATTTTATTATATTTATTTTTCTTAATATCTTTAGCTGTGATTTTGTCGTTTCTGACAACATCTACTTTAACACCCAATGAGGATATGTAATGATACAAGTTAAATGTAAAACTATCGTAATTATCTATCAGTAATACTTTCATTATCTTAAAGCATTAATTAAAGCCTTAGCCTTATTAACAGTCTCCTCATATTCGTTTATAGGTTTACTATCAGCGACAATTCCTGCACCAGCTTGTACATAGAATTTTTTATTTTTGGCAACAGCTGTTCTTAAAGCAATACAAGTATCAAATTCACCATTTGCAGAAAAATAACCTATGCCACCTGCATAAACCTTTCTTCTCGTCGTTTCTAATTCATCAATAATTTCCATAGCTCTTATTTTTGGAGCACCAGACACTGTCCCGGCAGGAAATCCAGCTAGTAAGGATTTAAACTTGGAGAACTTTTTATTATAATCACCAATTACATTAGATACTATATGCATCACATGTGAATATCTCTCTATAATAAAGCTCTCAGTTACTTTGACAGAATTTACTTTTGATACCTTGCCGGCATCATTTCTCCCTAAATCTAAAAGCATTAAATGTTCAGAGAGTTCTTTTTTATCTTTTAATAAATCTTTCTCGTAATAAATATCTTCTTTTAATGTTTTACCTCTTGGTCTTGTCCCTGCAATTGGCCTAACAGTAATTTTATTATCTCTTAATCTCACTAAAATTTCTGGACTAGCACCAATTATTTGGAAATCGTTAAAATTAAAGAAAAACATGAAAGGAGAAGGGTTAGTTACTCTTAATTTTTTATAAATATCTATTGGTTTTTTTGTTAATTTAGCCTCAAACCTTTGGCTTAAAACCACTTGAAAAATATCACCAATTTTGATGTATTTTTTTGCCTTATTAACCATATTTAAAAATTTACTTTTAGAAGTGTTAGATTTAACTTTAATATTATTTAATTTTTCTTTGAGTGGTTTATTTAAATTTTTAATTGAGGATTGAATTAATAATTTAAAAAGATCAGATTTAATCTCACTAAATTTATTTTCATAGTTTGTTATTTTTTCATCTTTAAAAATATTACTTATATAAAAAATTTCTTTTTTTAAATTATCATGAATAACTAATGTTCTAGGACGTAGAAGTCTAACATCTGGTATATTCAAATCATTTTTGCAACTGTTTGGTATTTTTTCAATATATCTAATAGAGTCGTATGAAAAGTATCCAGAAATTAATGAGCATATTTTTGGCAAATTTTTTGGGGTCTCAAATTTAAACTCCTCGATTATTTTCTCTATTAATTGATCTGGCTTATCCTTCAGTTTTATTTTTTTATTATTTTTGATTAGATAAGAGCTTTGATTATTAAACTCCCAAATTTTGTCAGGGTTTTTCCCAAATATTGTGTATCTACCTTTGATTTTACCCTTTTCAACAGACTCAAATATAAAACTATTTTTAAATTTAACTACAGCATGTATATAAGAATTTGGATGCGTTAGTACTGTAATTTTTTTATAAGAAAGATTAAATAAATGTTTTGCCTCTAT
>JACWDH010000013.1 GCA_014654235.1 Pelagibacterales bacterium SAG-MED10
GTATCAATCATAGTGCCTTCATCTATGTATGCACCAATATTAACATAGCACGGCATTAATACTGCATTTTTTCCTTAACTTACCTGCTGTATGAGCTGTAACCGTATGTCCATTTTCTAACTTAACTCTAAACATAGCATTGGGAAGTAGATCAATTACTTTACCTTTAAATTCCAGTAAGTCTTGTTTTGACAAATTTATTTTCTCCTAATTCTTTTTATTACTGATTGAGCATGTCCAACAAGCCCTTCGTAATTTGCAAGTGTTATAACTGATGGTCCAAGACTTTCAATACCCTTTTTTGATAAGTTTATGTAAGAAATTCTTTTATAAAATTCATTAACACTAATTCCGCTCGAGTATTTTGCAGATCCATTTGTTGGGAGAACGTGATTAGAACCAACATTATAATCTGTCATTGCCATTATAGCATATTTTCCTAAACATATAGATCCAGCATTTCTAATTTTAGAAACATAAGATTTATAATTTTGAATATTTAACTCTAAATGTTCTGGCGCAATTTTATTTACAATCTCAATAATTTTTTTGTCCGAATTTACATACATCAAAATTCCATTACTATTTAAACTCTTTCTAGCTACAGATACTCTTGGAATTTTTTTTAATTGTTTAATTAATTCAATTTTTACTTTTTCTAATAATTTTTTATCTTTTGAAATTAAAATACATTGAGCAAGATTATCGTGTTCTGCTTGACCAATTAGATCACTTGCAACCCATTCAGGATTTGAATATTTATCACAAACAATAGTTACCTCCGAGGGACCAGCTGTCATACCTTCAATGCCTACATCTCCAAAAACCTCTTTTTTTGCTGCAGCCACGTAAGCGTTTCCAGGACCAACAATTTTATCAACTTTTTTAATTTTTTTTGTTCCGTAGGCAGCAGCAGCAACTGCAGATGGACCACCAATAGAATAAATTTCTTTTATTTTACATTTTCTTGCTGCATACAAAACTGCTGGATTTTGCTTTCCTTTAAAACCAGGGTTAATCATTATTAATCTTTTAACACCAGCAACAATTGCCGGTACAGCATTCATTAAAACACTTGATGGATAAGATGCAGAAGAACCAGGGACATATATTGCAACTGAGTCTATTGGTAAATATTTATATTCAAGTTTATTTTTAAACTTATCTATGAAAGAAATATTTTTGAATTTTTGAAGAGAATGAAATTTGTAAATTCTATCATAAGCAATATCAATTGCTTTTTTTACTTTTTGATCTAAAGATTTTATTGAATTATTAATTTGATTTGACGTTGGAACAATAGTTCTATTTTGATTAAATCTTTTTTCATATTTCAATAAAGCTTTATCACCATTTTTTTTCACGTCTCTAACAATACTGGTCACTGAGATAGAACTAGATTGAACTTTTTTTTTTCGCAGTGAAAGTAATTTATTTAAAGAATTACTAAAATTCTTATTAGTGCTATTTAGTATTTTCATTAATCTTTAATTTCATTTTGATCTTCTAGTCTTACTTCAATTGTTTCTGTAGTCAAAGCAATGTGCGCATTGTTACTGAAAATTAAGCTTATTTCATAATCAGTATTATTTTTCAAATAATCAATTGCAATTAATTCTAAAACTAATTCCTGATTTGACTGATCTATATTTTTAGATTTTACTTTATCAACGAAATCAAACCTACAAATACTATTGATTTTTTTTATTATCTTGGCCAGTTTCAACTTTTGTTCTCTCTATTGAGAGTAAAAATACTTTGTTTGATGCAAGATATTTTATATCAAGAACCTTTACCTTTGCCCCGGCACTACATGCAGAAATCATTTGTAAACCCTCCTGATCGTTTGCAATAATTTTTGCTAGATATTTTTTTTTCCATTAGTTCACTCGGCGTATTTTTGCCCCAACCTTTTTTAATTTTTTTTCTAAATTTTCATAACCTCTATCTAAATGATAAATTCTATTGATAACTGATTTTCCCTTAGCTGTTAAAGCAGCAAGGACCAATGAAACTGATGCTCGTAAATCTGTGGCCATTAATTCAGCAGGTACAAAATTTATATTTCCTTGAACTACAGCTTTGTTTCCTTTAGTTAAAATTTGTGCACCCATACGGTTTAGTTCAGCAACATGCATAAATCGATTTTCAAAAATATCCTCTTTGATTATTGAATTTTTGTTTGCTTTACATAACAAAACCATAATTTGGGCTTGTAAATCAGTTGGAAAACCTGGATAAGGAGCTGTTTTAATTTCTAAATTTTTTATCTTTTTATTGCCTACAATGTTTATCTTATCGTGGTTAACTTTTATTTTAGCCCCAATTTTCTTTAAAATATCAATTTCTGTTTTAATTATTTTAGGTATCACATTTTTTATTTGTAACTTTCCCTCTGTCAATGCTGCTGCAATCAAATATGTTCCAGCTTCAATTCTGTCAAACATAACTGAATAACTAATTTCTTTAATTTGTTTTACTCCAAAGATTTTTATTGAACGTTTACCAATCCATTTAATTTTACAACCCGTTTTTAATAAAAAATTAACTAAATCTTTTATTTCAGGTTCAATTGCACAATTTTTTAAAATAGTTTTTCCTTTTGCAAAGCAAGCAGCAATAATTAAATTCTCTGTAGCACCAACAGATATTTTTGAGAAACTTATGTTTGTCCCTATTAGTCCTTTTGGAGCATTAGCATAAACATATCCATTTAAAATTTTAAATTTAACTCCAAGTTTTGATAAGGCTTTAAGATGAATATCAACAGGTCTGGTACCAATTGCACAACCACCTGGTAGTGAAACTTTTGCGTTGCCAAACTTAGCAAGTAATGGTCCAAGCACTAGTATTCCAGCTCTCATAGTTTTTACTAAATTATAAGATGCAAAAACTTTTTTTTGTTTAGAATTATCTATAACAAGACTTTGTTTAGTAAATTTAGTAATTGATCCCAATGATTGAAGTAAATTAATCATTGTCTCTATATCTTTAACTTTTGGTAAATTTTTTAAAGTTATTTTATTTTTTGAAAGCAATGTTGCTGCCAAAATTGGTAATGATGCGTTTTTCGATCCTGAAATATTTATTTGTCCCTTGAGCTTATTCGCTCCAAGAACCTCTAGTCTTTGCATATTTAAACTTTAGGTAATGTTACCCCAGTTTGACCCATATACTTTCCATCTCGATCTGCATAAGTCACTTCTGGTTTTTCATTTCCTTTTAAGAAAATAAATTGTGCAACACCCTCATTTGCATAAATTTTGCAGGTAAAGGTGTGGTGTTCGAAAATTCAAGCGTAACATATCCTTCCCACCCAGGCTCTAGTGGGGTTACATTTACAATGATCCCACATCTTGCATATGTTGATTTACCTAGACAAATAACCAATACATCATTTGGAATTTTAAACTTTTCTACAGTTCTAGCTAAAACAAATGAATTTGGTGGAATAACACATTCAGATACATTTTTAGTTACAAAATTTGTTGGTTTGAAATTTTTAGGGTCAACAATCTCAGAATTAACATTTGTAAAAATTTTAAACTCGTCTGATACTCTTGCATCATAGCCAAAAGAGGAAAGTCCATAAGAAATACTCTTGCCTCTTACTTGTTTTTCCTCAAAAGGTGAAATCATGTTGTATTCTTTGGACATTTTTCTAATCCATTTATCGGAGAGAACTGACATTATTTATTTTTTTTCTTATTTTTTTTTTGGAAAATCTTTCTTTTTTTCAAATTTTTTCTGAGAGCAAGACTTAAACGCTCATTTTTATCTTTAGAACTCATTCTTTGTTTGGATTTGTCAAAAAATCTAAAGATATTGGCTTGTTGGGATCTAAAGCTTTTATTTTAGGTTCTTCTTGTTTTGGGCCTTCTTTAGCTAAACGTTTAGCTTTTTTTTTCCGCAAGCTTCTTTTCTCTTTTAGCTTGCTTTTCCATAAGCTTATTGCCTTTGGTTGACTTATAATCGTAGTGAATTCCCATAACATTTCCTTAAATAGATATAAATCATATTGATCAAAAAATTAAGGCAATAATTTGAAAAAAATGCGTTATTATCCACAAAATATAAATTGTTTCTTTGCTCCTGTAGTTAAATGGCATAACAAGTCATTGGTAATGACTAGTTCCCTGGTCAGTACAGGGTGGGAGCACCACTAATTTTTATAAAATATCTTCCTCAAAAAGATAGTCACTAAGATTAAACTAAAAAAAGCTACAAGCGGAATGTAAATATCTGGTGAAAAAAATAATTTCAGTAATACTAGGAACTTCAGAGTTTTGATCAATAATTTTTTCAAACCCACTTCCAATCGATACAGCTAAAAATATTTGTGGAACGATCCCTATTAGTGTTGCAAAGAAAAAATTTCTTACTCGAACATTAAAAAGTGTTGGAAGCAAACAACTAATCTGCCATGGTATTCCTCCTATAAAACGATACACAAGTAAATAAATAAACTCAGATTTTTTAAATTTGTTTTCTAGTTTATGATATTTATTTAAAAGCTTTTCTTTAATAAATTCTTTTAAAAAATAATTTCCAAAAATATATAAAAAAGTTGCACCAACGCTCAACCCAAGTACAACAACAATGGTACCTATCCATTTTCCAAAAATAAATCCACCCATTAAAGCAACGGGTGATCCAAAACCTAAAAGAGGAAATACCCATAAAATTGTTAAACCCAAAAAAATAAAAAATATCAGAATTAGATTAGATTTTTTTAATTCTAAAAAATATAATCTATTTTCTCTTATAAAGTCATATGAGGTAAGTTCCTGAATGCTAAATTTAGAGAAGAAAAAAAATAAAAATAAACTAATTAGTATTAAATAAACTAAACCTATAAATAATTTAAATTTGTTTGATTTTTCCATTAATAACAAAGCTATTTATAAAATGTTCTATTTGCTATTTATATATTTAATTACTATAAAGGGCGAAATTTAATAAAAAATTAACCACTTATTATGAAAAGAACATACCAGCCCTCGAATGTTAAAAGAGCCAGAAAACACGGCTTTAGATCTAAGATGAAAACAAAAGGTGGTAAAAAACTTTTAGCCAGAAGAAGAGCTAGAGGAAGAAAGTCACTAACAGTTTCTGTTTAAATAAATGAAAAGCAAAATCCTTGCTCTTTCAAAGAATGAAGAATTTAAAAGTCTTTTAAAAAAAAAGAAAATTTCTAATAAGTATGTGACTATTTTTTTTTGGAAAATTGCCACATAAAGACAATAAAAAACTCAATATAAGTTTTTCAGTTAAAAAAAAAATTGGAAATGCAGTTAAAAGAAATAAAATTAAAAGAAGGTTAAGAAGTATTGTTAACGATGCAGTTAAAATAATATCAATAAACTTTGATTTTTCTATCCTTGTTCTTGCAAAGGAGAGTATGTTAAACAATGAATACAAAAATATAAAAGAAACCTTATTT
Organism: Pelagibacterales bacterium SAG-MED10; assembly: GCA_014654235.1. Taxonomy (GTDB): domain Bacteria; phylum Pseudomonadota; class Alphaproteobacteria; order Pelagibacterales; family Pelagibacteraceae; genus Pelagibacter. The sequence goes on from JACWDH010000013.1 coordinate 5,444, forward strand.
CAAGACTTAGAAAAAATTAAATAATGAATATATTTACTAAATTATTAATTAAACTTATTAAAGGTTACAAATATCTAATTAGTCCTTTATTTGGACACTCTTGCCGATACTTGCCTACATGTTCCGAATATAGCATTGATGCTTTAAAGGAATTTGGTTTGGTTAAAGGTCTTTTCAAGAGTATTAAAAGAATTTTGTCGTGTCATCCAATTAAATTTTTAGGCGGAGGAGAGGGATTTGATCCTGTAAAAAAAGAAGCAAAGGATAATAAATAATGGAGACCCGAAATATTATAGCTGCCATAAGTTTATCCGCAGCCGTTATTCTACTTTACACCCTTTTTTTTGCGCCTCCTCCAGTAACTCAGGAGAGCATAGCTGAAAAAAATAAAACTGAACAAAGTTCAGATGCTCCTAGTTTAGATCAAAAAGAAAACATTTCAGAAATTTCAAGAGAACAGGCATTAAGTGAAAGTGAAAGAATTCAATTTGAGAATCAAAGTATAATTGGTTCAATATCTTTGAAAGGAGCTGCGATAGATGACCTAACTTTTAAAGAATATAATGTAGTTTTAAACGGAGATGAAAAGGTAAACTTATTAGCACCAAGAAATGCTAAAGAAGGTTACTTAATAGAGAGTGGATTTATAACAACTGATAAAAATGTTAAAATCCCAAATTCAAATTCAATTTGGTCTGTATCGGGAAATAGAAAATTAACTGCGGAATCCCCAATTAAATTAACATGGACGAATGATCAGGGTATTACTTTTGAAAAAGAAATATCAATTGATGATAAGTTCTTATTTACAGTTAAACAACGGGTAATTAATTCTACAAATAACAAATATGATTTTTATTCATATGGACAAATTATTCGAAATGAAGCTCCTGAAATAACAAATTTTTATATACTTCATGAAGGTTTAGTTGCAACACTTGATGATGAGCTTATTGAGGAAGATTATGACGATATTGAAGAAAAAAAATTTTCAAGAACTGCTCAAAAAGGATGGCTTGGTATTGGAGATAAGTACTGGATAACTTCATTAATTCCTCCAAAAGGAAAAGAGTTCAAAACTACTTTTGATTACAAAAATAAATTTAGAGCAAATTTTGTAGCAACTGAGCCTCTCGAGTTAAATAGCAATTCATCTATTGAGGATAAAATGCAGATCATCGTAGCTGCTAAAAGAGTAGATGTTATTGATGGTTACGCAGAAACTCTAAAAATAGATAAATTTGACCTAACAATTGATTGGGGATTTTTGTATTTTATAACCAAACCATTATTTTTTGGAATAGATTATTTCTTTAAACTTCTTGGAAATTATGGTTTAGCAATCATAGCAATTACTATTTGCATAAGACTAGCATTTTTCCCTTTAGCAAATTTCTCATTTAGAAGTATGGCTAAAATGAAAGCATTAACTCCGGAAATGACAAGACTTAAAGAACTTCATAAAGATGATAAGATGAAATTACAGCAAGCAATGATGGCACTATATAAGAAAGAAAAAGTTAACCCCATGTCAGGATGTTTGCCAATTCTGGTTCAAATCCCAGTTTTTTTTGCTTTATATAAAGTATTATTTGTGACTATCGAAATGAGACACATGCCGTTTTATGGCTGGATACAAGATTTATCTGAAAGAGATCCAACTTCATTATTTAATCTATTTGGGTTGCTACCGTATGATGTTCCATCATTTTTAATGATTGGAGCTTGGCCAATAGCAATGGGTATCAGTATGTTTGTGCAGATGAAACTTAACCCAGCGCCTACTGATCCAATGCAGGCAAAAATATTCATGTTCTTTCCACTTTTCTTAACAATAATATTAGCTCCTTTCCCTGCAGGATTAGTAATTTATTGGACAGTTAATAATATTTTAACTATGGCACAACAAGTCTTCATCATGAAGCGTACGACAGTCAAAACTGCAACCTAATAATTGTAAATAGTTAAAAACGCATGGATCTTAAAAATATATTGCCCGAAGATGGGCCACCTTTAAGTGAAGTTAATAAATATATTGAAAAATATAAAAATGACTTAATTGTAATTAAATATGGTGGAAATGTTTTAATTGATAGAAACGTATTTAATAATTTTATAACGGATCTATATGTATTAAATAAATTAGGTCTTTCAACAATAGTTGTGCATGGTGGTGGACCAAGAATAAAAAGAGAATTAGAAAAATCTAATATTCAATCAAAATTTATAAGAGGTTTAAGAGTTACTGATAAAAATATAATCAATATTGTAGAATCTGTTTTAATTGACTTTAATGATGATATTGTCGAAAATTTAGACAAAAAAGGCTCTAAAGGTATTTCAATACACACAAAAAATAGCAATATTATAGAGGTAATACCTGAAGCAAAAGAGTTAGGCTTTGTAGGGATACCAACATCGGTTAATAATAAAATAATATTTAATATCCTAGAGCAAAATAAAGTTCCAATTGTATCTCCATTAGGTTTAGATAAAAATAGTCAAACCTATAATATTAATGGTGATACAGCTGCTATGGCTATAGCTAAATCTTTAAAAGCTAGAAGATTATTACTAATGACAAATGTTGATGGCGTTCTTAACAAAGAAAAAAAATTAATAGAAGAAATATCTTCCACAGAAATTTTAGAAATGATTAAAAATGAAACTATAACAGAAGGCATGATCCCTAAAATTAATGCGTGTCTAGATGCTGTAAATAATGGAGTAACTGGAGTTGGAATAATTAATGGCACAAAAAAGCATTCATGTTTATGGGAAATATTTTCTGACAAAGGTGCAGGTACATTGATTAGAAAATGATAAAATTAAAGAATATTAAAAATATACTGTTTGATTGTGATGGAGTTTTATATCAAGATCTTGAAGCTGTTTTTGGTCAAGTAAGTAAAAAAATGACAGAATATATATCTAAAAAGTTAAATTTAGATTTAAAAGTGGCCAAAGAATTGCAGAGAAGTTATTTTCATAAATACGACACCAGTCTTAATGGTTTAATGATTCATCATGATATCCCTCCAAGAGAATTCTTAGATTATGTCCATGATATTGATTTATCTTTCTTGGAAAAAGATCAAACTTTAAGAAAAGAGCTTGAGAGTACAAATTTAAGAAAATTTGTTTTTACTAATGGAAGCAAAGAGCACGTGAAAAACATAACCACATCACTTGGTATTGATGATCAATTTGAGAATGTTTTTGACATAGTAGATGCCAAATATAATCCTAAACCTGCAGCAAAAGCTTTTGATCTAATGATAGAAAAATTCAAAATAGATCCAAAAGAAACACTTTACATTGAAGATATTGCAAAAAATTTATCTATTGGAAAAGAAAGAGGAACAATAACTGCATGGTTAATCAATGACGAATACTGGGGTAAAAAAGAGTCAGATAAAGAATACATTGACTATAAGATAGAAAATCTTTCTTTATTTTTAAAAGAAATAAGGTTATTAAAAAACACATAAATGTTATGAGTATAGAAAATATTATTAGCGAAGCTTGGGAAAAAAGAGACCGGATAACCCCAAGTTCAGATGAAAATTTAAAGAATACTGTAAATCAAATTATTGATGATTTAGATAGCGGTAAAGTCAGAGTTGCTGAAAAAATAGATGGTGAGTGGAAAACTCATCAATATCTTAAAAAAGCAATCATGTTAAGTTTTAGAATGTACCCAATGGAAAATTTAAATGGTCCATACAGTAGTTGGTATGATAAAGCTCATCTTTTAAAAGGTAAAACAGCAGGATGGACTAAAGAAGATCATGAAATGGCTGGTTTTAGAATGGTACCCAATTCACCTGTGAGAAAAGGATCTTATGTTGGAAAAAATGCAGTATTAATGCCGTGCTATGTTAATATTGGTGCATACATAGATGAAGGCACTATGATTGATACTTTTGCAAGAGCAGGGAGTTGCTGTCAAATTGGGAAAAATTGTCATATTTCAGCTGGCTCTGGTGTCGGGGGTGTATTGGAGCCTGCTCAAGCATTACCCACGATAATTGAAGACAATGTTTTCCTAGGTGCTATGTCTGAGGTTGTTGAAGGTGTAATAGTTGGAGAAGGATCTGTATTAAGTATGGGTATATATGTTGGTCAATCCACAAAAATAGTTGATAGAAAAACTGGTGAAATTACTTATGGAAAAATACCACCTTATTCAGTTGTTGTACCTGGTTCTTTACCAGATAAAAATAATCCTGCAGCGGCATCACTTTATTGTGCGGTAATTATTAAACAGGTTGATGAAAAAACTAGATCAAAAACATCAGTAAACGATCTTTTGAGAGAATAAAAATGCAAAAAATCAACGAACTTCAATTAGCTAAAGAGCTAATTAGGTTTCCTTCGGTAACTCCTGTTGATGCAGGTGTAATGAGTTTTTTAGAAAAAAAGCTAAAACAACTTGGTTTTAAAACTAAAGTACTTGAATTTAGAGAAAAGAACAGCAAACCAGTAAAGAACCTTTACGCAAGACTTGGTAATAAAAGTCCTAACTTTTGTTATGCAGGTCATTTAGATGTGGTGCCTGCTGGAAACCTTAAGGACTGGACAGTCAATCCATTTAAACCCTCAATTAAAAAAGGGCATTTAATTGGAAGAGGTGCAAATGATATGAAAAGCTCTATAGCAGCGTTTGTTGCAGCAATTAACAATTTTATTGAAAATTACTCTGATTTTAAAGGCTCAATTAGTCTTTTAATTACCGGGGACGAAGAAGGTGTAGCTATTAATGGGACGAAAAAAGTTGTGGAGTATTTAAAAAAAAGAAAAGAGAAAATCGATTTTTGTTTAGTAGGTGAGCCAACTAACCCAAATAAATTGGGTGAAATGATTAAAATTGGGAGAAGAGGAAGTATGAACGGTAGATTAACTATTACTGGAGTACAGGGGCACGTAGCTTATCCTCAACGAGCAAATAATCCTTCAACAGCACTCGTGCAAATTCTTAAAGAAATAAAAGATATTAAATTTGATCAAGGAACAAAGGATTTTCAAGCAACTAACTTGGAAATAACAAAAATAAATATTAATAACACTGCTGATAATGTAATTCCAGGTCTTGCTACAGCTACATTTAATATAAGATTTAATAATAAACACTCCTCTACTTCCCTGAAGAATAAGGTAAATAAAGTTATTAAAAAAATATCAGCTAAAAATAAATCTAAATATAAAATTGAATATAGTGTATCTGGAGAAGCTTTTTTAACAAATCCCAATAAAACAACCTTTATGATACAAGATATAATTAGGAAAATTACAAAAATTAAACCTAAACTTTCAACAACAGGAGGAACTTCAGATGCAAGGTTTATTAGGAAAATTGCACCTTGTTTAGAATTTGGGTTAGTTGGTAAAACAATGCATAAAGTAGATGAAGCAGTTTCACTGTCAGATTTAAAAAAATTGACCTTAATTTATTCAAATATATTGAAAAATTATTTTAAGTGAAAACAGGGTTAATTACATCAGATACATATCAAAATCATAATACTGGGGATGGACATCCTGAAAAAATTGATAGAGTTACTGTTGTAATAGATAATTTTAAAAAATTAGATAATAAAAAATTAATTTGGAAGAAACCAAATAAATTTGAGAATTCTTTTTTAATTAAAACTCACACCTCAAATTATATAGATCAAGTAAATAAATCTTTCCCAAAAAAAGGATATAATTTTCTTGATGGCGACACCATAGTTTCTCCTGGTAGTAAAGATGCTTCTAAGGATGCTGTGGGTTCAATTATTACTGCAATTGATGGGGTGCAAAATAAAGAGTTTAAAAATGCATTTTGTGCAGTAAGACCGCCCGGACACCACGCAGAAAAAGAAAAGGCAATGGGTTTTTGTATCTTCAATAATGTTGCTGTTGGGGGAAATTACTTAATCGAAAAATATAAATATAATAAAATAGCAATTATTGATTTTGATGTTCACCACGGAAACGGTACCCAAAATATTTTTTATGATAACGAAAAAGTTTTATTTATTTCTACTCATCAATACCCTTACTATCCAGGATCTGGCTCTGAAAAAGAAAAAGGTAATTTTAATAACGTATTAAATATCCCTCTTGAGGCTGGAACATCTGCAGAAAAGTATCTAAACGCTTACGAAAATGTTTTAAACAAAGTGAGAGAGTTTAAGCCTGAATTCTTGTTGTTTTCTGCAGGTTTTGATGCGCACATTGATGATCCTTTGGCCCAACTTCAGCTTAGTTCTGAGGATTTTTATAAAATTACCAAAAGAACATTAGAGATCTCAAAACCATTTTGTAATGGAAATGTCGTATCAATACTTGAGGGTGGATATGATCTTAAAGCTTTACAAGAAAGCACCGAGAGGCATGTTGATGCTCTCATAGAATTTAATTGATAATTTAATATAACTATCTAAACACACTCTAAATGAAACTGTACAGAATTAAAAAGTCAGCTATAGATAACAAAGGAAGAGGACTTTACGCAACAAAAGATATTAAAGCTGGAACTAAAGTAATTGATTACATAGGTAAATTAATCACAAAAAAACAAACTGAAGAATCTGATAAATACGATAATGGTAAACCCATTTATTTATTTACTATAAATAAAAGATACGATCTTGATGGAGATTTTCCATGGAATACTGCAGGTTTAATCAATCATTCATGTGATAACAACTGTGACTATGATGGTAAGGGTCTAAAAATTTGGGTTAAAGCAATAAGAGATATTAAAAAGGGTGAGGAATTTACTTGTGATTATGGATTTGGTTATGATGAAAATTACAAACAATTTCCATGTAAATGCAAATCTAAAAACTGTTGTGGCTATATAGTAAGAGCTGAGTCTAGATGGAGAATTAATAAAAAGTTTGCAATGAGCAACAAAAAAATTAATAAATAACTCTATATAAAAAAAGCCCTTCGGGTGGCGCTGGTGGAGCACACAGTATTCTTTTTTTAGATTTAAATACTTTGTCAAAAGTTTTTAGATCCCATTTCTTCTCACCCAAATATTTTAGACAACCTACCATCGATCTTACTTGCTGTTGTAAAAATGATTGTGACTTAAATTCTATTTCAATTTTATTTTTTAATGTTCTTATTTTGATTGATTTAATTGTTCTGATTGGACTTTTAGCGTGACAACTTGATGATCTATAGGTTGAGTAGTCATTCGTTCCCAATAATTTTTTTGCTCCTTTTTTCATTAAATCAACATCTAGTATTTTTCTCACATGCCACCCTCTTCCATTTTCAATTACAGGAGCACTTATTTGATTAAAAATTATATATCTATAAATTCTTTGTTTAGCAGAAAATCGAGAATGAAATTTTTCACTTCTTTTTTTAATTTGAGTAATTGCTATACCTTTATTATTAAGAAAATGATTAATTGATTTTAGAAATTTTGTTAAATCTAAAATTTTTTTTTGACAATCAAAGTGTGCTGACTGAGCATGAGCATGTACACCTGCATCTGTTCTGCCAGATCCATTTAGAATTATTTTTTCTTTTAAAAGTTTTGATAAATGTTGTTGAATTAATCCTTGAATAGTGGAGCCTTTTTTTTGAATCTGCCAACCTCTAAAACTCGTTCCAACATATTCAATAAGAACTTGATACCTCACCATTTAAATCTGATGGCCTTTTCTAATTCTTGAACCAAGCATAAATTCACCTATATTTTGAGGCCTTTTTCCTTGTCTTTGTATCTCCATGACTTTAATTGATTTCTTATCTCCACAAGCAATTTCTAAATAGTCGTTAAGAACCTCTCCCGGATTTCCAATCCCATTGCTGATTTCTCCTTTTAAAATTTTATATCTCTCACCACTTGATATAAAAAAAGCACCTGGGACCGGATATAAACCATTTATTTTCCCTAAAATATTTTCTGCATTACTAGTCCAATCAATTAAACCCTCTGTCTTTTGAATTTTTGGAGCATAAGTTGCTTTTGAATGATCTTGATCCACAAAAGTTGCTTTGTCTTCAAGTATGTCATCAATATTATCTAAAATTTTTTCTGCGGCAATAAAAGATAACTTTTCAGCAATTTCAACAGAATTAAAATTATTCTCCATATTGATTTTATAGGTATTGCAAACTGGACCTGTGTCTAATTTTTCTTCTATTTTCATAATACTGACCCCAGTTACTTTATCTAAATTCATTATAGCTCTTTGTATAGGTGCCGCTCCTCTCCACTCGGGTAGAATAGATGCATGTATGTTTATAAATCCTTTTTTTGTTAAACTTAAAAATTCTTTAGGTATAATTTGTCCATAGGCTACAACAATTGCTAGATCTGCATCTACTGATTTAAAAAATTCGTATTCTTCTTTATTTTCTTTTAAAGTTGATGGTGCCCTGTACTCTAAATTTAAAGTTTCAGAAATTCCTTGAATAGGAGATTTATTAATTTTTTGTCCACGATGTGATTTTTGTGGAGGTTGAGTATATACGCATGTCATAGGATATCCATTTTGATAAAGAGATTTCAAAATTGGTACAGCAAACATGGGTGTACCCATAAAAATAATTTTCTTAGCCATGAATTAAACTTCGGCTGTACTTGATTTTAATTTTGATAATTTTTTAATTATCATCGATTTTTTTAATTTTGAGAGATAATCGATAAATAATATACCTTCTAGGTGATCCATTTCATGTTGAATGCATGTAGCAAGTAAACCTTCAGCCTTTAATAATTGTTTTTGTCCATTATAATCTAAATACTCTACTTCACATTTACTTGGTCTATCTATATCTGCAAATTGGTTTGGAACCGAAAGGCATCCTTCTTCATAAGTTGCTTTTAAAGGGTCTTTATTTTTAATTATAGGATTTACAAAATATCTTGGCTCTTTTTTATTTTCTTCTTTGCAAATATCCATGACTATAATCCTTTGTGGTATTCCAACTTGTATTGCAGCAAGACCAATTCCGTTGGCAGCATACATGGTCTCCAACATATCTTTCATTAGTTTCTGCTCTTCTTTTCCAACTTGATTTACTGGTTTTGAAACTTGTCTGAGTAATTTATTGGGTTCTGTAATAATAGTTCTTATAGCCATGTTTATATTTATTTTATTATAAATTTTATACTTTTAAAGGTAGAACTTTTAACAAAAGTTTATTTCTAATCAAATCAACATTTAGCTGATTGAGTGTATTGATAATAAAATAAACTGTATCTTCATCTAAATTTTCTATTTTTTCTGGACCAATAACTTCAATTACCCTAAGCAATGCAGCGCCAATTTCATTATTTTCAATCATGAACTGAATGTCTGCTGGCATTTCTGACTGTTTAATCTCATAAAGACTGTCGTATTTTTTTGAGATTTGAACCCCATCGGATTTCAATGCCTCTAAGAAAATAATATCTTTTTTGGATAAAAAATATTTTTTGTCTTTTTTGATCTTCTTTAAAAATTTTTCAATATCTTGTTCTATCTGAGATTTCGCATAGTCTCCGTTAAAATAATTTACTAATTTGGATTGATGCAAAACTTTATTGTTAAATTTAATTTTTTTATCACTTACTTGCTCTGTTTTAGAATAACTATTATAAAATGTTGTATAATTTGAAGGTACGTCATCTTCTGAAATTTGATTTAAAAATTGTTTTAATTCTTCATCAAAAGCATTACCAATTTCGTCCTTGTTAAATGCTTCTTTTAAAGTTTTCATCAACTCTAACTTTGAATTTGGCTCCTCCATTAAAAGTGTTCGCTGGTATAATAGTGCTCTGCCTTCTATTGGTGATAAGGACTTATAGACTTCTTGAGCATTTAACAGTTGACTAATATTAAATTGAAACTTTTTATAAAATTCAAATAAATCTTTTTCTGAATAATTTTTATCATGAACTGCTTTTTCAATCGTAGAAATTTTATCTATATCAGTAATTTCTATATCTTTAATGTTAAAAAGAAGATTAGATGCAGATAAATATTGCCAAATAAATTTTGGAGTATCTACATTTGGCTCAAATGAAAATTCAGGATCAGTTCGATGTGCTAAATGAAAATCTAAAATAGAGTTTTCAGAAATTGTTTTATCTGCTTCCTCTACATATCCAAATAAGTAACTTATTTTATTTTCATAGTAATCATCTTGAAAACCAAGTTCTTTTTTTAAATCTAAAATTAATTGAGCCTCTTCATTTTTACCATAATTGATTAAACAATATAAATTGAACTTGGACAAATATTCATCCTCAATTGGTTTAGTAATATTAGTAAAAATTTCACATGATTTTTTTATGTTTGAATTAGATAAATAAGTATCTACTAAAAACCTAGTTAGCTCAGGGTGCAAGTTAATAGTCTGATTTTTTATCAAATATTCTTCAATTAGGTCTAGATTAGAGTTTTTAATTAACCAATCAGATTTAAATTTCAAAAACTCTTGCTCACTTATATTTTGATTTGGGTAGTAAGCATTTGTTAACATGGATATATTCATTATTTCTGAAGCATCTTGTGAAAGATTATATTTATTAATGTTTTCTAATAGACTTTTTAATTTAGAACCGTCAGAATTTGACCACATATCGATACTTAGTCCATATTCAGCTGGATCATATAATCCTACAATTTTAATTTCTTTCGACGCAACATCTTGGTCTAGTTTGATTGGATCAATTTTCTTGTTTGATTGCATGTCATAAATACTGCTTCCAGCACTATTGTTTTGATTTTGATCAGAAATATTGGTTTCTACAACAATATCTGTTTCTTTTTTTTCTAAATTCCAGATATCAACCGGTTTATCTTCTGCGAACGTATTTGTAGCTGATAATAAATAAAATATTAAAATTGAAAAATATTTTTTATTTAACAATTTTAAAATTTTCATTTGGAATTATTTTTTCTATTTCTTTTTTAGGTGCAGGAAAATCTAATGAGTTTATAAAAAATACAATTCCTATAACAACAATCAATCCAAGTGTTGATTTAATTACAATTCCTGTAATACTAGCTTTGCCTGAACTTGTGTTTTTAGTAAATTGCATATAACTTTAGATAATTTCAAATTAAGACATATTTGTGTTTTTTCAATAAAGAAACTTATGAAATCAAAAGAAAATCTTGTGTTTCTAGGAATGATGGGATCTGGAAAGAGTTCTATAGGCATGCTGGTCGCAAAAAAGCTAAAATTAAATTTTATAGATATAGATAATGAGATTGAAATTAAAGTAGGGACAACCATAAGCAAAATGTTTGAGGATAAGGGTGAAGATTTTTTTAGGAAAGTTGAAGAGAAAGTAACACTAAAAAATTTAAAACTACCTTCCTCTGTGATTTCTCTTGGTGGTGGAGCTTTCATGAATGAAAATATTAGAAAAGAAGTTTTAAAAAGTCATATATCGTTTTGGCTAAACTGGAATAATAATATTTTATTGGGGAGGATAAAAAATAGTAAAAAAAGACCTCTTGCAATAAACTCATCAGATGATCAAATAATTGACTTAATTCAAGAACGCTCTACGGTTTATGCAAAAGCTTTGTTTGAAATTAAATGTGATAACTTAACTAAAAATGAAGTAGTTAATAAAATAATTAAAATTTATGAATCAAATTAAATTAAATATAGAAACAAAAACGCAAAAATATCCTATCTATATTGGAAAAAAATTATCTGCGAATATTTCTAAAATTACGAAATCCAACTCAATTAATTTTAACAAATCTCTTTTAGTTGTGGATAGTAATGTTCCTAAAAAATTTGTTTCAATTATTAAAAAATCTTTAAAAAATAAAATGAGTTATATCCATTATTTTAAAGCCAATGAATTAAACAAGAACATGAATAGTATAAACAAGATTTTAGAAATTTTGTTAAATAAAAATTTTTCCAGGGATGACTGTTTGATATCTGTTGGAGGAGGAATTACAGGAGATATAAGCGGTTTTGCTGCAAGTCTTTTTAAAAGGGGACTTAAGTTTATAAACATACCAACTACTCTTTTGTCCCAAGTTGACTCATCAATTGGTGGTAAGACTGGGGTAAATACTAAGTATGGTAAAAATCTAGTTGGAAGTTTTTACCAGCCCAATCTTGTTATTTCTGATACTGAATTTTTAAAAACATTACCTAATAGAGAGATAGTTTGTGGATATGGAGAAATTTTAAAACATTCGATTATTGGGAATAAAAAATTTTATAATTTTTTAAACAACCATAAAAACAAAATTTTAAATCTTACTTCTCCGTTTCTTGAAAAGGCCATTTATGAAAGTTGTAAGATTAAAAAGGCTGTAGTTGAAAAAGATGAGAAAGAAAAGGGTTTAAGAAAAATTTTAAATTTTGGTCATTCGTTTGCCCATGCTTATGAAGCGACATTAGGATTTAGCAAAAAGTTAAATCATGGAGAAGCTGTAATACTAGGAATGAAAACTGCACTAAATTTTAGTCTTAAGACAAAATTTATGAATAAAAGAGAGTATTATTCCATCATAGATCATATCGATAATTCGGATTTACCATCTTCGGTAAGTAAATTTTTTAGTCCAAAAGATGTAAACAAAATTTTAAGTTTTATGGCAAAAGATAAAAAAAATAGATCAAATAATATTAATTTGGTCTTGCTCAAAAAAATTGGAGCACCAATGATTAATAAAGAATATTCTAAAAAAAAAATAGGTTTATTTTTAAAAATTTTTTTACAAAATTAAGATTTGTATTGAGTGAATAGATTCTTTTATCTCCTTATCTAAAATTTTATATATTTTCTTATTACTTTCTATCTTATTCATGGTCTTGAGTTCATTTGAGATTAAACTTATTTTCAAATGAAATTTACCTTCTTGATTACCAGCGTGATTTTTATGAAGAAAAGATTTGTCCTCAATTTTAATATTTTCAATATTTATCTGATTTTGTAATTTTTTTTTTACAATTGCAATTAAGTCATTTATATCCATAAGTATAATTTATTATATAGCATGAAAAATATTTGTGACTGGAATAATTGCAATGAAATTGGTGAATATAAAGCACCCGTTGAAAAAGATAATAGTAAAAAATTTAGAATGCTTTGTCTTGAGCATGTCAAAGAATTCAATAAGAATTGGAATTACTTTTCAGGTATGAATGATGATCAAGTTATGGATTTTTTAAAGTCTGACATGATATGGCATAAGCCTACTCAAAGTTTTAGCTCTTCAGATAATTTTTTTAAAGTTCTATGGAATACAACTTTAAAAGATGAATTAGACAAAGATAAAATAAATGGTGATTATGATCATATGCGTCAATTTAAATTTGATCACAAAGATATCAAAGCGTTTGGTATTCTTGGTATTTCCGTAGGCCTAAAGTGGAAGAAAATACAGGACAAATTCAAAGTGCTTGTGAAAAAATTCCACCCTGATATGAATTCTGGAAATAAAAAATACGAGGAAAAACTTAAATTAATAACTTTAGCTTATACTCAGCTTAAAAATACATATAGAGATAAAATTGACACCAAATCTTGACATTAAACCAGATATCAAAGTTTCTTTGAAACAAACGTTTGGAATAGATTCAGAGATGGAAGTTGACGCTTTTTCAAAAAAAAATGATTACGTACCTGAAATTGATAAAAGTTATAAGTTTGATAGAGACACTACACTAGCAATCATTTCTGGATTTTCCTTTAATAAAAGGGTTTTAGTTCAAGGATATCACGGCACAGGTAAATCTACTCATATTGAACAGATAGCTGCTAGACTAAATTGGCCATGTATTCGTGTAAACCTAGATAGCCATGTTAGCCGAATAGATCTAATTGGAAAAGATGCAATTGTCTTAAAAGAGGGTAAACAAGTCACTCAATTTAATGAGGGTATCTTACCATGGTCTATTCAAAATCCAGTTGCTCTTGTGTTTGATGAATACGATGCAGGTAGGCCTGATGTTATGTTTGTGATTCAAAGAGTTTTAGAAGCTGAAGGTAATTTTACGCTACTAGATAAAAATAAAGTAATAAGGCAAAATAAGTTTTTTAGATTATTTGCAACATCAAATACTGTAGGCTTAGGAGATACTAGTGGTCTTTATCATGGTACTCAGCAAATAAACCAAGGTCAAATGGACAGATGGAATATAGTAACTACGCTGAATTATCTTAGTCTTGATAGGGAAATGGATATTGTGTTAGCAAAAAATAAAAACTTAAATAATTCAAAAGGAAAAGAAGTTGTTTCCAACATGATTAAAGTAGCCTCTTTAACACGTAAAGGATTTATTGCAGGTGATATTTCGACAGTAATGAGTCCAAGAACTGTTATGCACTGGGCCGAAAATTCAGAGATCTTTAAAGATATTGGTTACGCCTTCAGAGTAACTTTTCTAAATAAATGTGACGATATAGAGAAAAATACTATTTCTGAGTATTATCAAAGATGTTTTGGTGAAGAATTACCTGAGTCATTGATAAATATTCAAATTTAAATGAGCAGCAGAGAAAGCACTTTAAAAGAAAAATTCAGGATTGCATTAACGTCTACAGCAAAAGTTATTTCTGATGACTTTGATTTAAATAAAAAAGTTTCTGAAAAAAATAAGTCAAAGGATACAAGTCCTATAGAAATTGATAATATAAAAAGTCCAAGTGATTTTATAAAATTAAGAGCAGAGACAGACTCTTCAGCTCTAAAGAAAAAATTTTCTAATGACGCTATTTATCAAAAAAATTTACCAGGAAATAATTCTTCAAGATCACTTTACAATATCGCAGAAAAAATAAGGTATGAGGCTTTGGGTGGCCAAATGTTAAAAGGAATTGAAAAAAATTTTCATGAAAATTATTCTCAGATAATTAATCAAAAGCGGAGAGATCAATTAAAAACTAAAGAGGATGTTAGTGTTACTGAAGCATTTGAACTCTACATGCTTAAAAATTTTCATAAAGTAAAACTAAATCCATTAACCTCAAAAATGCTTCATTTTTGGGAAAAAGATTTTGAAAAATCTATAGAGAAACACAAAGAGTTTTTAATGGATAATCTTGAAGATCAAAATACTTATAGCTCTCGTTTTTCTCAAATTTTACAGGAGATGGATATTTTTCAAAGTGAAGAAGACCAAACTAATGAAGAAAATCAAGATCAAGGACAAGACAATCCATCAAATGATGACCAAAACAACGACAATGAAGATAGTAAAGATGAAAATAAAGATCAGGAAGCACAAGCTACTTTGGATGCAGATTATGATGTTGATGAGTTTAATTTAGATGAACAACTATCAGAATTAGAGTCAGAAGAACAAAGTACAGAACAAATTTTGAAAAAGAATATCGATAATCTTGATCTTGATTATAAAATTTTTAGTCCACAATTTGATGAAATTGTTAAGGCAGAAAACTTAGAAAATGCAGACGAGGCAACTAAATTAAGAAAGAACTTGGACCAGCAACTAATAGGTTTTCAAGATGTTATTACGAAACTAGCCAATAAATTACAAAGACAGTTGCTAGCAAAACAAAACAGGGCGTGGGAATTTGATTTAGAGGAAGGATTGCTCGATAGTTCAAAACTACCAAGAATAATAATGGATCCTTACAATTCTTTATCATTTAAAAAAGAAAAAGATTTGGATTTTAAAGATACGGTTGTCACCTTGTTAATAGATAACTCAGGTTCAATGAGAGGAAGACCTATTACAATAGCTGCTATATGTGCAGATATTTTATCAAGAACCCTTGAAAGATGTTCTGTTAAAGTCGAAATTTTAGGCTTTACCACTAAAAACTGGAAAGGTGGTCAGTCAAGAGAACTATGGGCTAAAAATTCAAAACCAAAAACTCCTGGAAGATTAAATGATTTAAGACATATAATTTACAAAGGTGCAGATACTCACTGGAGACAGGCAAAAAATAACTTGGGGCTGATGCTTAAAGAGGGTCTGCTAAAAGAAAATATTGATGGAGAAGCAATAACTTGGGCATACAGTAGAATTAAAAAGAGAAAAGAAGAAAGAAAAATTTTAATGGTTATTTCAGATGGAGCCCCAGTAGATGACTCAACTCTCTCTGTTAACTCAGGTGATTTCCTTGAAAAACATCTAAAAAAAATAGTTAAATATATTGAAAATAAATCTGATATTGAAGTTTTAGCAATTGGAATAGGTCACGATGTATCTAGATATTATGATAAGGCAATTAAAATTACCGATGTTAATGAGTTAGGAGACGTAATGATTTCACAATTAAGTTCTCTTTTTGATACTAAAAAAAAATATCACTAGATATTAAATAAATCTGAATTCCGCCAACTAATTATAACTTCTGCTCCACTTCTCGTTTTGGAATTTCTAAAATTTAATGAGGCTAAATTTTTTTCTAATAAAGTTTTACCAATAAATAATCCAAGTCCTAAACCTGCTTTAGATTTTTCTACTAAATTACTTGTTTTTAAATAAGGCTCTCCAATTTTAGGCAGAATATCTCTAGGATATCCAGCTCCATCATCTTCTATTGTAATTTCAGTCATTTCACTATCGCTTTTCAAATTTATAAAAATTTTATCCCTTGAAAACTTATTTGCATTCCCAATGAAATTTCTTAATCCATAAACAATCTCGATGGATTTGGTTATTTTTTTTGGATTAGAATCTTGATCAAAGTTAAACACAAAATTTTTATTACTTATTTCCCTAAAAGATGAAATAATTTCTGACAAATATTCTCTTACCGTTAGATCTTTGTCTATAAAATCATCTTCCTCAACCGGGTTTAAGCTCAAACGTTTTAAAATTTCGATGCACCTTTCTACCTGGCTATTTAGTAATTCTATGTCTTTTTTAAATACTTCATTATTTTCTAATTGTTTAGCTAAATCTTGAGCAATTATTTTGATTGTAGAAAGTGGAGTACCTAAAGAGTGCGCAGCTGCAGCAGCTTGACCACCTAATGACAATAATTCATGTTCTTTTGCCATTACTTCTTCCATTTTTGATAAAGCATCTTTTCTTAAACGAGATTGTGATCCAAATGTCATTGCAAAATAGTTTAGAAAAACTAAAGCAACCATTAAGGCAATAGGTATAGAAAAATAATAATAGGGGGACACATGATAATGCTCACTTAAAGGTGAGGGCAAATCTTTAGAATAAAAAGTAAGAATTATAATAGCAATACCAGTTAAACCTACTAGTAATGAGTTAGTTTTGAAACTTAAGTTTGATGAAGAAAATACACTCGGAATTAATAAAAATATAACAAACGGATTAACAATACCTCCCGTCAAATAAAGTAAAGTACTTAATTGAATTATATCAAGCAATAAAAAAACAAAAGCAGACCTATCTGATAGTTGGGTTTTTTTATAAACATAAATTAAATAAAAATTACTAATAACACCAAAAATTATTATTAGATTTGATATTAAAAAATTAAATTTAAAATTTAAAATTAAATATACAAAATTTACAGCTATGAGTTGGCCAACAATTCCAATCCATCTTAAACTTATATAGGTAGATTTTTTAAAAGAGTACTGTTTTGAAGTTTCAAAAAACTTCATTTTTATATATCAAGATTCTGAACATTAATTGCATTAGAAACAATAAAATCCTTTCTTAATGCAACATCATTACCCATAAGTGTATGTATTAAACTTTGGTCTTTTTTAAGGTCTTTTGAATATTGTACTTGAAGTAAATTTCTGGTTTCTGGATCAAGTGTAGTGCTCCACAATTCTTCAGGATTCATTTCTCCTAAACCTTTAAATCTTTGTATATTCATTTTAGACTTTTCTAAGTCTAAAGCTTTTGTAAATTCTTTTGATCCTTTTTTTATTTTCTTAATTTCTTTATTATTATTTAAAATATAATCTTCTAATTCTTTTTCATCTTTTATATAAATGCCTTTAGTTCCTTTATTTATTTTAAATAAAGGGGGTTGAGCTAAATATATATGCCCATTTTCAATTAATTTATTAAATGGTTCGTTATTAAAAAAAGTTAATAATAAAGCCCTGATATGTGAACCATCAACATCTGCATCAGTCATAATTATTATTTTACCGTATCTTAAATCTTTTAAATCTATCTCTTCTGCTTTAGGATCTAAGCCCAATGCATTGATTAATGTCACTATCTCATTTGAAGATATCATTTTTGACAAAGCTTTAGTCCTTTTATCTGATCCATTTCCGTTGCCATTTTTTTTAACCGTCAAATCCTCAACATAAGTATTCAAAATCTTTCCTCTAAGAGGTAAAACAGCTTGATTTGATCTATTTCTTCCTTGTTTTGCAGAACCTCCAGCTGAGTCACCCTCAACAATAAACAATTCTGTACCTTCTTGTTTTCCTATCTGACAATCTGCTAATTTTCCAGGAAGACCACTCAATTCAAGAGCTCCTTTTCTTCTAACATTTTCTCTTGCTTTTCTGGCTACATCTCTTGCCATAGCTGCTTGAATTATTTTAGCTAGAATTATTTTTGTAACAGTTGGATTTTGATCAAACCATGTTGATAATTTTTCATTTACTACTGTCTCTACAATCATTCTCACTTCAGAAGAAACTAATTTGTCTTTGGTTTGAGAAGAAAATTTTGGATCAGGAATTTTAGTTGATAAAACACATGTTAAGCCTTCTTTTATATCATCTCCAGAAATAGCTAATTTGTTCTTCTTTAACAAATTATGCTCATTAGCATATTTATTTATTACCCTTGTTAAAGCACTTCTAAACCCAAGTAAATGAGTTCCACCATCTTTTTGATATATATTATTAGTATATGGAAGAACTTCCTCAGAGTAAGTAGCATTCCATTTAAGGGAACATTCTATTTCAATATTCTCCTTTTTACCTTCTATATAAATAGGTTTTTTAAATAATTCATAACCATTTTTATTTTGTAATTTCTCTCTTTTTTCATCTAAAAATTCAACGAACTCCAAAACGCCACCATCAAATTTAAAAACATTGGTTTTTTCTTTTTTGTTAGTTAGGTCTGTAAATATAATTTTAATACCTTTGTTTAAAAATGCTAATTCTCTCATCCTTTTAATAAGTATATTTGGATTAAATTTTATTGAAGAAAAAATTTTTTTTGAAGGTAAAAAAGTTATTTGAGTACCTGTATCTTTTGATTTGCCAATTTTTTTAAGTGGTGCTTTGGCATCACCATCTTCAAATTCTACAAAGTATTTTTCACCATCTCTATTAATTTCTAACTTTAATTTTTCTGATAAAGCATTTACCACTGAAACACCAACACCGTGTAATCCACCAGATACTTTATATGAATCATGGTCAAATTTTCCTCCAGCATGAAGTTGTGTCATAATTACTTCTGCTGCAGATTTTTTTTCACCTTTGTGTAAATCTATTGGAATTCCTCTTCCATCATCTTTAACTGTTATG
>JACWDH010000014.1 GCA_014654235.1 Pelagibacterales bacterium SAG-MED10
ATTATGAGAGTGTACATTAAATTTATATCAATAGTCTATTTTAAGTCACTTATTTTCGTTTTTTTGATAATGGCTAGTTTAGTATTTATTTTAAATTTATTGAGTGAGCTAGAATTTTTTAAAGATGAAAATGTAAGTATTAGTTTTACACTATTTTTATCTCTTTTGAATTCACCCATACAGATATTTGAATTGTTTCCATTCATATTATTAATTACGATACAGCTATTTTTTATTAAATTTTTTGAAAATAAAGAAATAG
Source organism: Pelagibacterales bacterium SAG-MED10 (assembly GCA_014654235.1). Taxonomy (GTDB): domain Bacteria; phylum Pseudomonadota; class Alphaproteobacteria; order Pelagibacterales; family Pelagibacteraceae; genus Pelagibacter. Next base: position 263 of record JACWDH010000014.1, read on the forward strand.
ATATTTTTAAATATTCAGGATTTAAAAACTCTTCAATATTAAATATCTTAAGTAGTCTTTCTATGATAACTGGAATACTAATAATAACAATATTTTACCACCTATCCTCAAATTTAAAAAATATTTATCTGGAAATAAAATCAGAATACTCAACAGATGGTAAATATCTTGCTGTAATTACAAAAAATGGACTTTGGATAAAAGATAAAATTAACAACAAAATAATAATTACTAATGCGTCATCTATAGATAAAAATTTTTTAAATAATATTTTTATTACTGAATTTGATGAAGATTTTAATGTTATAAGAAATATTAAAAGTAATAAAATAGATATTTCTAACAACAAATGGATAATACAAGGGGCGAAAATTTATGAAGAGAATGATTATAGTAGTAAAGAAACAATATATTTAAAAACAAATTTTAATTTAGAGAGAATCCAAAAACTTTATTCAAATTTAGCAGCTTTAAGTTTTGTGGAACTTTATCAACTGAGAGAAAATTATACAAAATTAAATTATTCAACGACCGAGGTTGATATGCATTTATATAAACTCTTATCTTATCCTATTTTTTTACTATTGATTACACTATTTTCATCGGTCATCATGTTAAATATTAAACAGATTAAAGGTGCAACTTTTAAAATATCAATTGGATTATTCTTCTCTGTGATAATTTATTACTTAAATAATTTTTCATACGTACTAGGAAGCACAGAGAGAGTATCAATAATATTATCAATATTTTTACCTATACTTATTCTGCTCTCAATCAATTGCTTAATGCTATATAAAATTAATGAAAAGTAAAATTTATAAATTTATATTTTTACTATTTTTTTCTTTAAATATTTCAAATGTAAATAGTCAAGAGCAATTTAGTTTTGATGTCACACAGATTGATATTCTAGAAAACGGTAACCTATTTATTGGAACTAAAAGAGGCACAATTATTTCTAATAACGGTATTATAATTAATGCAGACCAATTTGAATATCAAAAAAAATTAAATATTTTGAACGCAAATGGAAATGTCAAAATAATCGACCACATTAATAATTTTGAAATTTATTCAGACAATATAACTTATGAAAAAAATGATAATTTTATATTTACAGATAAAAATTCAAAAGCTTTCGATTTAAGAAATAATTTTGAGATTAGTGCAAACAGGTTTGAATATAATATAACTAAAAATATAATTATTGCCAAAAATAATTCAGTTATAGAAAATAAAACAGAAAATTACAAAATTTCGTCAAATCAAATTACATACTTTGCAAATAAAAATAAAATATTTTCAACAGGAAAAACAACTGCAGATATATTCTCAAAATATAGACTTATATCTGAAGATGTAACTTATCTAGGAAATTTGAGACAGTTAAGTTCTGGAGAAAAAACAATAGTTAAAGATAAATTCAATTTATATAATTTAGAAAAATTTAGTTATCAAATTGATAAAGAAATATTAAAAGGTCAAAATCTATTAATTAATACAAATTATAATTTACCTACAAGTGATAAATTTTATTTCAAAAGTGCAATTATAAATTTAAAAGATCAATCATTTCTTGGCAATGATGCAGTTATAAAAGTTAAAAAAGACATTTTTGATGATTTAAATAATGATCCAAGAATAATAGGTGTTTCTGCATCAGGTAATAAAGATGAAACCAAAATAAGCAAAGGTATTTTTACAAGCTGTAAAGAGAATGAAAATTGTACACCATGGTCAATTCAAGCAAAAGAAATAATTCATGATAAAAATAAAAAAGAAATAATTTATAATAATGCTTTATTGAAGATTTATGATTTTCCAATTTTATATTTTCCCAAATTTTTTCATCCAGATCCAACTGTAAATCGTCGTTCAGGTTTTTTAAAACCTCAGATAAATAATTCAAATATTCTTGGAAATTCTTTTTCTATACCATATTACACTGTAGTATCACAAAATAAAGATTTTACATTTACTCCTTCTATTTTTGAGAATAATTTACAGATGTTTCAAAACGAATTTAGACAAATTAACAAAAATTCAAAACTTTATGCGAACTTTGGTTTTGTAAATAATTATGAAACAACTTCAGAAAATAAAAAAAATAGCATACTTAATTTATTCTCAGAATATGAGCTCGATCTAAATTTTGAAAAATTTTCATCCAGTAATTTATTAGTTTCTATTGAAAGAGTAACAAAGGACACTTTTTTAAAAATTTTTGATACTCATATTCAAAACAGTATTTTAAAACCTGAGGATTATGACAATTTAAAAAATGAGATTAAAATTTCATTAAATAGTGATAACCAACTTTTTACTAGTGGTTTAATAAGTTATGAAAATTTACAAAAAACAAATTCTGATAGATATGAATTTATACTTCCTTATTACAACTATAGTTCGAAACTAAAATATAATCCTTTTGATGGTGAAATAAATTTTACTTCTTATGGAAAAAATGTACTTAGCAATACAAACCAACTTAAATCTAACGTAATTAACGATATAATTTATAATAGTAAAGATTTTATATCCTCGAATGGTATTAAAAGTTCATTTGTAATAAATACTAAAAATTTAAATTCACTTGGTAAAAATAATAAAGAATATAAGTCTAGCCCACAAATAGAATTGATGAATGAAATAAAACTTGATGTAAGTTATCCACTTTTAAAACAGACTAAAAATAATATTAATCATTTAATACCAAAAGCTATGATGAAAATAAATCCAAGTGATATGAAAAATTATTCATCTATGGATATAACCACAAATGTAAGTAATATTTTTAATAATAACAGACTAGGTGTTGTAGATACTTTAGAAGCTGGAAGATCTTTAACTTTAGGGTTGAATTATAAAAAAGAAACTTTGCAGGATTTAAATAAATTTTTTGAATTTAAGGTTGCTACAGTTTTAAGAGATAAGGAGGAAAATTTTATTCCAAATAAAACTACTCTAAATAAAAAAAACTCTAATTTATTTGGGTCAATATCAAATAATTTTTCTGATTATTTTAATTTAAAATATAATTTTGCAGTAAATAATAACTTAGATACTGTTGAATATAATAATCTAAGTGCAGAATTTAATTTAAACAATTTAACCACTAAGTTTGATTTCCTTGAAGAAAGAAATGTAATGGGCGATAATAATTTTATTGAGAATAATACTTCATATACAATTAACAATCAGAACTACATAACATTTAAAACTAGAAGAAATAGAAAACTAAATCTGACAGAATACTATGATCTTGTTTATCAGTATAAAAATGATTGCTTGTCAGCAGGAATAAAATATAAAAAAACTTATTACGAGGATAGAGATTTAAAACCATCAGAAAACTTATTTTTCACAATTAGTCTAATTCCACTTACAAATTATGAACAAAAAATTGAAAGGTAATTATTTTATAAATTTTAATTTTAAAATTTTTATATTTTTATATATTTTAATTTTGTTACCCACTAAAATTTTAGCTTTAGAAAATAAAATTTTATTTAAAATCAATAATAATATTATAACTACAGTAGATGTTTTAAATGAAATAAAATACTTAAAATTACTTAACAGTAATTTTAAAAATTTAGAACAGGATAAAATTTACAAAATTGCTAAAAATTCAGTCATGAGAGATATGATTAAAGAAGATCATTTAAAAAATTTTTTTAAAAAAATAGAATTAGATGACGTATTTGTAGAAAAATTTATTTTAGACTATTTTTCAAAATACAATTTTAATTCTATAGAGAATTTAGAAAAATTTTTAATAGAAAATAATTTAAAACTAGCATTTATGGAAAAAAAAATAACATTACAATTAATGTGGAATGAACTTATTTTAAAAAAATTTTCACAAAATATTAAAATTAATAAAGATAAAATAGAAAAACAAATTTCAAAAAAAAAAATACAACAAGAGTTTTTGATTTCTGAAATTATTTTTAATATAAAAAGTAAAGACGAACTACAAAATAAATTTAATGAGATTAGTGAAGAAATAAAAAATAATAGTTTTTCTAATGCAGCACTAATTCATAGTATATCTGATACGTCAATTAATGGTGGCAAATTAGGATGGGTTAAAGAAAGCTCGCTATCAAATGAAATTAAAAATGAGATTAAGAAAACTAAAATAGGAGAAATAACTATGCCAGTAAGTATACCTGGTGCATTCATTATTCTTTATAAAGAAGATAAAAGAGAAACTTTAATAAAATTAGATATTAAAAAAGAAATTGATAAAATAATCAAAAAACGTACCAACGAACAACTCAATCAATTTTCAAACATTTACTATAATAAAATTAAAAAAAACGTAAATATTTATGAATTCTAAAACAATCCTCATTGTAAGTGGTGAGCCAAATAGTATTTTTTTAGAGATTTATTTTAAAATTTTAAAATTTAAGAAAATTAAAAGTCCTTTAATTTTAATTTCGTCTGAAAAATTATTAAGACTACAAATGAGAAAATTAAGATTTAAAAAAAAAATTAATATTTTAAATTTCTCAAGTTTAGATAAATACAAGCTTGATAATAAATCAATAAATTTAATAGACGTAAAATATAATCCGACAAAAGCTTTTGAAAAAGTATCAAAAAAATCTAACTCTTTTATAATGAAATCTTTTGACATAGCTTTTAAAATCTTAAGAAAAGGTCAAATCAAAAAATTTATTAATGGACCGATTTTAAAAAAAAATTTCTTAAGTAGTAAATATTTAGGGATTACTGAGTATATTTCTAAAGAATTTAATAAAAAAAAAACATGTATGTTAATTTATAATAAAAAGTTATCAGTCACCCCTGTTACAACGCATCTGCCAATTAAATTAGTTTCAAAAAAAATAAATAAAAAAAATATCTCTGATAAAGTTTTTTTAATAAATAATTTTTATGTAAAAAAATTTGGATTTAAGCCCAAAATAGCAATTTTAGGTCTTAATCCACATTGTGAAAGTATTCATAAATATAATGAAGATGATAGAATTATTAAACCAACAGTTAAATACCTGAAAGCAAAGTATCTTGTTTCAGGTCCATATTCTGCTGATACAATATTTTTAAAAAATAATCGAAAAAAATTTGACGTTATTATCGGTATGTATCACGATCAAGTACTCACTCCATTAAAAACACTATTTGAGTATGATGCAATTAATTTAACATTAGGCTTACCATTTGATAGAATATCTCCTGATCACGGACCTAACGAAAAAATGCTAGGTAAAAATATCTCAAATCCATTAAGTTTGTTAAGAGCGATCCAATTTTTGGAAAAAAATTGATTAAAGCTAAAAAAAGTCTAGGTCAAAATTTTTTGATAGATAAGAATATTCTGGAAAAAATAGTTAATGTAATTCAAATTAAGGAAAAAAATATTCTTGAAGTTGGTCCTGGTACTGGAAACCTAACATCTTGTATTTTAAAAAAAGAGCCAAAAAAAGTTATTGTTATTGAAAAAGATAAAAATTTGGCAGAAAAACTGGAACAAAATTTTATTGATAAAGTAACTGTAATTAATAATGATATTCTGAAAGTTGATGAGAACTCATTATTAAATGAAAAATTTACCGTATTTGGAAATCTTCCATATAATATTTCTACTGAAATATTGAGTAAATGGATTATAAATTTAAAAGATGAATTTTGGTTTGATCATCTCGTTTTAATGTTTCAAAAAGAGGTAGCTAACAGAATTATTGCTAAATTTAATACATCAACTTATGGCAGACTTTCTATATTAGCAAATTGGAAACTCAAAGTTGTTAAAGTTTGCGATATAAAACCTGAGTCTTTTTCTCCAAAACCAAAAGTTGATAGTTCTTTGTTATTATTAACTCCAAAAAATAAAATATTTAAGATTAAAGATCCTAAAAACTTAGAGAAAGTTACAAGAATTTTTTTTAGTCATAGAAGAAAAATGTTAAAAAAACCATTTAATCAACTTTTTAATGGGGACCAAAAAATATTAGATAAGCTCAAAATTGATTTAAATCTTAGACCTCAAAATTTAGACTTTGAAACTTACTATAAATTAACAAATGAATATGAAAATTTAAGAAGTTAATTTTTCTATATGACTCCTGATATACTCAGCATCATAATCTTTAGACCCATTATTTATTTCTGCATCAATTAAGTTTTTTATTTTAGAGTAACAAGTTTTAATACTATCATTTATAACTACGTAATCATAATTAATCCAATGCAACACATCTCTTCCAAACTGTTTCATTCTTTCTTCAGCAATCAATTTGTCTCTCATGTCCCTATTTGAAAGTCTCTCAAACAAAATCTCTTTACTTGGTGGTAAAATAAAAAATGAGATTAACTTATAATCTAAATTTTTATTCTTAATTTGGTCAGCACCTTGCCAATCAATATCAAATAAAACATTTTTACCTTTATTAAGTTTATCAATAACTGGCGTTCTTGTTGTTCCATAAAAATTACTAAAAACTTTTGCATATTCCAAAAATTCTTCATTTTTAATGAATCTTTTAAATTCATTTTCATCGACAAAAAAATAGTCTTTATCGGGCGTCTCGTTGGGTCTAGGTTGTCTTGTTGTATGGGATATAGAGACTTCAAAGTTATCTAGTTTAGATAACATTTTTACTAATGTAGTTTTACCTGCACCAGAAGGAGAAGATAAAATTATCATTACCCCATCTTGTTCTGAGGGCATTAAATTTTCTAGTTTGCTTTTCCTTCGATAAACTTAACTGCATCTCCAACAGTTAAAATTTTCTCAGCTTCACTATCTGATATTTCAGATCCAAATTCTTCTTCAAAAGCCATCACTAGTTCAACCGTATCTAAACTATCAGCTCCTAAATCGTCTATAAAACTAGACTCTTCATTAACTTTTGCTTCATCGATACCTAGGTGATCAGCTACAATTTTTTTTACTTTGCTTGAAACGTCTTCTGACATATTGATCCTTTTCGTTATAAATTCTTAATAGTTTAAAAACATGTTTTGTCAAGCCATATACATGCCCCCATTAACATGTAATGTTTCTCCATTAATATAGTTTGATTGATTTGAGCACAAAAAAAGCACCGCATTAGCCACATCATCAGGGTCTCCTAGACGTGCTGAGGGGATTTTTGAAATTATGATTTCTTTAAACTTATCCTCTAACTTATCAGTCATAGCTGATTTAATAAAGCCTGGTGAAATACAATTTATATTTATATTTTTTTTTGCATATTCTATCGCCAAACTCTTGGACATCGCTATTATGCCTGCTTTCGATGCTGTATAATTAGCTTGTCCTATATTTCCTGTATGACCAACAACAGACGTAATATTAACAATCCTGCCTGATTTATTCTTAAGCATTTTTTTAATTGCAGATTTACTCATTAAAAAAGTTGATGTTAAATTGATATCAATTACTTTTTTCCATTCTTCTAAACTCATTCTTATTGCAAGGTTATCTTGAGTAACTCCTGCATTATTAATAATACAATCTAAGTTTCCACCAAGTTCTTTTGTTGCATTTTGTATAAATTCTTCAATTTTATCACTTTGAGAAATATCAAATTTTAATATTTTGATATTTTCAAATTTATTTTTTAGTACATTAAGTTTTTCAATTTTAGTACCAGAGGCTAAAATATTTGCTCCAGCTTGGTTTAATTTTTCAATTATCGAGTTTCCAATACCGCCAGAAGCACCTGTTACTATAATATTTTTACCTTTTAGATCGCTCATACTTTTATACTCTCAATATCACTTAGACTATTTATCGTATCAATTTTAACTTCTCTATTAATCCTTTTAACCAAACCTGACAACACTTTCCCGGGCCCAATTTCTATAAAATGATTTACATTATTTTCTATCATATTAATTACGCTTTCTCTCCATCTTACTCTATTCTCTATTTGTTTGATTAAAAGGGTTTTAAGCTCATCTAGGTCTTTAATTTCATAAGCTGTCACATTTGAAACTAATTTATTTTGTCCATTTTTAAAGTTAAGCTTATTTAGCTCATCTGTCATAATTTTAGTAGCATTACTCATCAAATCACAGTGAAAAGGAGCACTTACGGGAAGATTAATGTTTTTGATTGAATTTTCTTTTAAAATTTTAGTTAACTGTTCTAAGTCCTCTGTTTTTCCACTCAATACCATTTGACCTTCGGAATTATCATTTGCAATTTGAGCATTAAATATTTTTTTGTTCTCAGCTAAAATCTTTTCAATTACTTCAATTTTTGAACCCAATACTGCAACCATACCACCTTGTCCTTTCGGAACTGAGTTTTGCATAGCTTCTCCTCTAATTCTTAAAATTTTTAAAGTCTCTGAAAAATCTAAATATCCAGCACATGACAAAGCTGAGTACTCACCTAAAGAATGTCCAGCAAAATATTTAGCTTTATTTAAATCTAAGTTAAATTGTTTTTTAACTATACTGAATATTGAGTAACTAATTAAAAATATAGCTGGTTGAGTATTAATTGTTAAATCTAACTCTTCTTTTGGACCTTCTAAAATTAACTTAGAAATAGAAAAATTTAATGTTTCATCTGCCTGCTTAAACAAGCTTTTAACAAAATCAAATTTATCATATAACTCCTTTCCCATTCCCACCATTTGGGAACCTTGGCCAGGGAAAATTACTGAAAACATATAAAAAAAACTAATTAATTTACCTTTTTAACTATTGTAATTGAACTTTTATAATAGTATATCCTCATTTTTTATTAAAGAACTTAAATGAATTTATACGAACATACTATTATTGCCAGACAAGATACTTCACCGAGTGAATTAAAGCAATTGTCTGAAAAATATTCAAAAATTATTGAAAAAAATGATGGAGAAGTAGTAAAGACTGAAAATTGGGGATTATTAAATTTATCGTATTTAATAAAAAAAAATAGAAAAGGTAGTTACATTCATTTTAAAATTAAAGGTGGTGGAAAAGTTATTGATGAATTAGAAAAAAATGAATCAATTGATAAAAAATTGTTAAGATATTTAACAGTTAGAGTAAAAAAATTTGATTTAGATACAGTTTATTTCGGTAAGAAAGAAGATAGTGAAAAAAAAGATAGTGTTAAAAACTAATGCCTAAAAGACAAAGTGGAAATAAAAAAGGAAAACAAAGTAACTTTGCAAAACTAAGTATTTTCCAACCTAACAAGTATAAATTTAAGAAAAGTTGTCCACTTTCAGCAAAAGGTGCCCCTCAAGTTGATTATAAAAATATTAAATTATTAAGAAAATATATGTCAGAAAATGGTAAAATTTTACCATCAAGAATAACTAATGTTTCTCAGAAAAAACAAAGAGAATTATCTTTATCAATTAAAAGAGCTAGAAATTTAGCATTAATATAAATGAAAGTTATATTATTAGAAAATGTTAAAAGAATTGGGTCTATTGGAGAAGTAATAGATGTTAAAAGGGGTTTTGCTAGAAACTATCTTATTGCCAACAAAAAAGCGCTTTACGCCTCAAAAGAAAATATCAAAGAAGTTGAAAAAATAAAAACTGATTTATCTAAAAAAGATAACGAAAAGAAAAAAGAAGCCTCTTTAATAGCTGACCAAATTAATGGAAAAGAATATTCTGTTAAAAAATTAAGCACAGAAAATAAAGAATTATATGGTTCAGTAAAGCCAACAGAAATTGCTAAACTTATACAAGATGAAAATAAGATTGAAATTAAGCCTTCAATGATACAACCTGTCGAAGAGATCAAAGCTTTAGGAAAGTTTAAGGTTAAAATTTCTCTACACTCAGAAGTTGATGCGGAAATTTCTATACATGTTTCTTCTGCAGAAACAATTCAATAATTATACATTTTTTTCCCCAGCAATAATTAAGAATTTTATAAATAATATTTTCATATAAACTATAAATATGGAAAATAATTTAAGCCTAGTTAAAAACCAATTCAAAGAACTACCAAACAATATCGAGGCTGAACAAGCTGTAATAGGATCTATTCTTGTTAGCAATGATATATTTGATGAGATAAGTACAATAATTTCAAGTATTAATTTTTATGATCCTATGCACCAAAAGATTTTTGAAGCAATCGAGAGTCTAATTTATAAAGGAATGCTGGCAAATCCAATCACGTTGAAGAATTATTTTGAAGATGAAAAAGATGATTTAAATGTTCCAGAGTACTTAGTTAAGATAACTAAATTTTCTACGTCTGTTAGACAGGCTGTGGAGTATTCTAAAATTATTTATGATATGTTTGTTAGAAGAGAATTAATAAAAATCTCTGAGCAAACTATTGATAGTGCAAAATTAAATGATCTTGATACCAATGGACAAACCATTATAGAAAATTCAGAAAGACTATTATTTGATTTAGCCGAAAAAGGATCTTTCAACTCCTCTTTAGTAAAGTTTGATGAGGCAATGAAACAAACCATTGAAATGGCATCTGCTGCATATAAAAATGATGAAGGAATTGTTGGTGTCCCAACCGGGCTTAGAGATTTAGATGATAAACTAGGGGGATTACATCAATCTGATTTAATCATTATAGCTGGACGACCTTCGATGGGTAAAACCTCACTTGCAACAAATATAGCATTTAATGCAGCACAAAAATTGCAAGATAGTGGAAAAAAATCCTCAATTGCATTTTTTTCACTAGAGATGTCGTCAGAGCAACTTTCAACCAGAATAATTTCAGAACAAGCAAGAATTAGTTCAAATGATATTAGAAGAGGACGAATTTCTGATGATCAATTCGATAAATTTTTAGAAACTTCAAAAAATATTTCTGAACTTCCACTTTATATTGATGAAACACCTGCAATAAGTATTGCTGCATTAAGTAATAGAGCTAGACGTATCAAGAGATTGTTTGGTCTTGATATGATTGTAGTTGATTATATTCAGCTAATGAGAGGTACTACATTCAACAAAGATGGTAGAGTTCAAGAAATATCTCAAATTACTCAGGGCTTAAAAGCAATTGCTAAAGAACTTGCTCTTCCAGTTGTAGCTCTTTCTCAATTGTCAAGACAGGTTGAGCAAAGAGATGATCACAAACCTCAATTAGCAGATTTGAGAGAATCAGGTTCAATTGAGCAAGATGCTGATGTTGTTATGTTCGTTTATAGAGAAGGATATTATCTGCAAAGAAAAGAGCCAAGAGAAGCCACAGTTGAACATGCTGAATGGCAAGCAAAAATGAATGAGGTCGCACACCTTGCCCAAATTATTATTGGGAAACAAAGACATGGTCCAATAGGTAACGTAACTCTTGAATTTGAAGAAAGATTTACAAAATTTAAAGATACTCAAACTAATTAATTTCCAATATAAAAGAGCTAATGTTGGCTCATATGTATCAAAACATTGTTTTAAAAAATCCTAAAGCAATACTTGTATTACTAATAATCACCATCTTAAGTTTTGGTTATTATACAAAAGATTTTAGACTAGATGCATCTTCTGAGACGTTATTAATCGATGGTGATCCAGATTTAGCTTATCTCAAAGAAGTTTCTGAAAGATACGGATCTAGAGAGTTTTTAATTCTTACTTATACACCTAATGAAGGGATGGTAACTGATACATCAATTAATAATTTACTAAGTTTAAAATATAAAATTCAAAGTTTGAATTGGGTACATAGTGTTGTAACTCTTTTAGATATACCATTGTTAAGTAATTCGGATGCCCCACTTCAAGAAAGATTAGAAAGTTTTAAAACTTTAAAAGATGAAGACGTAGACAAAGATAGAGGATTTAAGGAAATTCTGAATAGTCCTGTATTTAGAAACTTTGTCATTAGTGAAGATGGTAAAACCAGTGGGGTAATTGTTTATATCAAACAATCTCAAAAACTTGAAAACATTGAAAGTAAATCAAAAGAAGAAATAGAAAATTATAAAGATCAAATAAAAAAACAAAATCACCAAAATATATTAGAGATCAGACAAGTCATCCAGAGTTATGGTGATGTAGGTAAGATTTATTTAGGTGGTATCCCAATGATTGCTGATGACATGATGACCTTTATTAAAAGTGACATTGTGGTTTTTGGTATAGGTGTTTTATTATTCATTATTGCAACTCTATGGTTTATTTTTAGGAAACTCATCTGGATAATAGTTCCAATTAGCAGTTGTATAGCTTCGGTCGTGATAATGACTGGATTACTTGGACTACTGGGATGGAAAGTGACTGTTATCTCATCAAACTTCATTGCTTTGATGTTGATTTTAACAATGGCAATGAATATTCACATGAGTACGAGATTTTTACAGCTTAAAAAAGATTACCCTTCTAAAAATTCTTTAGAAATTATTTCTCTTACCACCAGAAAAATGTTTTGGCCAATTTTTTACACTGTACTGACCACTATTTTAGCATTTTTGTCTTTAATTTTTAGTGAAATCAAACCTATTATTGACTTTGGCTGGATGATGACTTTTGGTCTATCTACTTCATTTATAATTACCTTTACTTTACTCCCAACTTTTTTGAGTTTCGCTCCTTCAGATAATATTTCACTTAAAAAGGAACAAAATTCTAAATTCACTACTTTTCTAGGATCACTTTCTATAGGTAAAAAAAATTTAATTTTTTCAGTAACAGGAATTGTAATTATTTTAAGTGTTATTGGTATTAGTAAGCTAGAGGTTGAAAACAGCTTTATTAATTATTTTAACAAAAATACTGAAATCTATAAAGGCATGAAACTTATAGATGAAGAGCTTGGAGGTACAACACCGTTAGAAGTAATTCTTAAGTTTCCTAAGAAAGATAAAGAAAAAAAATCAACTGAAGATGACGAGTTTGAGGACTGGGGTGATGAAAATGATAATAATGACGACAAATATTGGTTTACAAAAGATAAAATTGATAAAATTGCATCTGTTCATAATTACTTGGATAGTCTTCCTGAAATTGGAAAAGTTTTGTCTTTTTCGTCAATTATTGATGTGGCAACTCAATTAAATAACAATAAACCCTTAGGCACTTTAGAAATGGGTGTGCTTTATTCTAAAATACCTGAAAGTATTAAAACAGAAATTATTGATCCATATCTATCAATAGAGAATGATGAAGCAAGGATCAGCTTAAGAATAATAGACTCTCAAGAAAATTTAAGAAGGAACGATTTGATTAATAAAATAAATTTTGATCTTAAAGATAAGATTGGTCTAGAAGAAAGTGAATATCAACTTGCTGGAGTATTAATTTTATTTAATAATTTATTACAGAGCTTATTTAAATCGCAAATACTTACTTTAGGATTGGTAATGATTGGGATTTTTATAATGTTTTTAATTCTATTTAGAAATATTAAATTATCTTTAATAGGAGTGGTACCAAATTTTATTGCAGCATTTTTCATACTTGGAATTATAGGTTTACTAGAAATACCTTTGGATATGATGACTATTACCATCGCTGCAATCACTATTGGTATAGCCGTTGATAATAGTATCCATTATATTTATCGATTTAAAGAGGAATTCAATAAGATTAAAGATTATAACAAAACATTACAATTATGTCATTCAACAGTAGGAGTTGCAATTTTAAATACTTCAATCACAATTGTTTTTGGATTTTCAATTTTAGTTTTGTCTAAATTTATCCCCACAATTTATTTTGGTATGTTCACTGGTTTAGCAATGTTATTAGCTATGATCTCGGTATTAACTTTACTGCCTGCTTTAATCTTGATTATCAAACCCTTTGCTAAATCAGCTTAATGTTAGAGACTTTGGCAGATTTTTACAAAGCAACTTCCATTGTAGATTTGATTTATTTAGTCATCACTTTCTGGTCTTTGATCAGCTGTTATAAAAAAGGTTTTATATTAAGTATACTATCCATGGCAAAGTGGCTTTTGGCCTATGTGATAACTTTAATTCTATTCCCTAGAGTTAAACCATATGTAAAAGATATTATTGATAATGAATATGTATTGGACGTAGGTCTTGGTATAGCAATTTTTATTTTGGTTATTTTTTTAGTATTGTTGGTTAATAAAGGTATTAGTAAAGCTGTTAGATACACTGGTATAGGTGGGTTAGATACAACTTTTGGATTCTTTTTTGGCTTTATAAAAGCTTATGTAATTTCTGTTTGTATTTTTTCAGGTATTCATATCGTTTATAATTATGATAAATGGCCAATAAATATAGACAAATCATACGCCTTTCCATATTTAGAAAAAGGTAGTAATTATCTGATTAAAGAATTTCCTAATGAAAAAACATATCAAGAATCTAGAGAAAAAATTGAAGAACTTTGATCCAAAATTAAAAGAAGAATGTGGGGTATTTGGTATTAGTAATGCAAAAGACGCCTCTGCTTTAACTGCACTTGGATTACATGCTTTACAACATAGAGGACAAGAAGGTTGTGGAATTGTTAGTTTTGATGGTGAGAAATATTATTCTGAAAAACGATTTGGTTTAGTTGGAGACAACTTTAATAAAGAAAAAGTTTTAAATAATTTAAAAGGTAATTACGCTATAGGTCATAATCGATATAGTACAACTGGTAATAATACTTTACGAAATATCCAACCTTTTTTTGCTGATACTAATGCAGGAGGAATTGGAGTTTCACATAATGGAAATTTAACCAATTCAATTTCTTTAAGAAAAAAACTAGTTGAGGAAGGAGCTATTTTTTATACCACTTCAGATACTGAAACTATTGTACAATTGATTGCAAAATCAAAGAGATCGAAAACTATCGATAAAGTAATTGATGCAATTTTTCAAATACAAGGTGGATATGCTTTAGTAATGCTTACTCAAAACTCTCTTATTGGGGTAAGAGATCCATATGGCATTAGACCTTTGTTAATTGGTAAATTGGGAAGTAGTTATGTACTAACGTCAGAAACCTGTGCATTAGATATTATTGGTGCAAACTTTGTTAGAGAAGTTGAAAATGGCGAAATTGTTTTAATTGAAAATAATCAACTGACTAGCATCAAGCCCTTTCCTCCTAAAAAAGTAAGACCATGTGTTTTTGAATATATCTACTTTGCAAGACCTGACAGTTTATTAGATAATAAAACTGCATATGAACATCGAAAAAATTTAGGAAAAGAACTTGCAAAAGAAAACGATATTGATGCTGATATCGTAGTACCAGTTCCAGACTCTGGAAATGCAGCAGCACTAGGATTTTCTCAAAAACATAAAATGAACTTTGAACATGGTTTAATAAGAAACCATTACGTGGGTCGAACTTTTATTGAACCAAGCCAAAAAATTAGAAGTTTGGGGGTTAAGCTTAAATTAAATGCAAACCAAACCACTATTAAAAATAAAAAAATTATTTTAATTGATGACTCGCTTGTCAGAGGAACTACTTCTCATAAAATAGTAAAAATGTTATATGATGCAGGTGCAAAGGAAGTTCATGTTAGAATAGCTTGTCCTGAAATTAGATATCCTGATTTTTATGGTGTGGATACTCCAACTAAAAAAGAACTATTAGCTGCAAATAAAACGAATGATGAAATTTGTGAGTATATTGGTGCTAAATCATTAAAATTTTTGTCTATTGATGGTTTGTATAGAGCTATTGGTTTTGATAAGCGAAATGACACCTACCCTCAATTAACAGATCATTATTTTACAGGAGATTATCCTGTTAAACCAGTTGACGAGCTAGGAGATAGTAAAATAACACAATTATCTTTGTTAAGTACCGCCTCGAACAACTAGGAAGATAAAAACAGTTCTTTAAAAAAAAATAAAAGATACTATCTAAAGAAACATGATTGATAATAAAGAAAAAATAATTGAGTATTTTAAATCTGGAGTGAAACAGACTAAAGATTTTAAAATTGGAATTGAGCATGAAAAGTTTCTATTTAATAAAAAAAATAATAAACGAGTGGATTATTTTAAAATTAAAGAGATGTTCAATGCATTATTGGAGTTTGGATGGAACCCAGTTTTTGAAAAAGATAATATAATCGCACTTAACAAGGGTGGAAAAAATATAACTCTCGAGCCCGGTAATCAAATTGAATTATCAGGAGATAAACTTAACCATATACATGAGGCTTGTTCAGAATCTCAAGATTATTTATTTGAATTAAAGCAAGTTACAAAAAAATTAGATATTGAAATTGTTAGTGCTGGTTTTGATCCTATTTCAAAATTAGAGGAGATTCCAAATAATCCTAAGCAGAGATACAAATTGATGACCCAAGATATGCCCTTTGGTGGTGAATTAAGTTTAGATATGATGTTTCGAACTTGTGGAACGCAATTAAATATTGATTACAGTTCAGAGGAGGATTTTGTAAAAAAATTTAAAGTTATAAATTCAATTGTACCGATTTCTATTGCTTTATTTGCTAATTCCTCGATAGTTGAAAAGAAAAATAGTAATTATTTATCATACCGATCAAAAGTTTGGCAAAATACTTCTAGAGGTGGACTTCCAAAATTGTTTTTTGAAAATTTAAATTTTGAAAAATATGCAGAATTTACAATGAATTTTCCTATTTTATTTATTCAAGATAAAGATGAATATATTTCTGGGAGAAAATATATTTTTAGAGATTTTATGGAGGGTAAAATTGAAGAGATTGGTAACCGATTACCTGCAGAAAGTGATCTTACAACACATTTAAGCACAATCTTTACAGAGAACAGGTTAAAAAAGTATATTGAGCTTAGATCTATGGATACTTGTGGTTGGGATTGCTTATGTGCTGGACCCGCTTTTAATATTGGTATGCTTTATGGTAATCTTGATGAAGTTTATGATGTTATCTCTAAGTGGGAAACAGATAAGATTATTAATGCTTACTTAGAAGCACCCCAGAAAGGATTTAATACTCAATTAATGGGTAAAGATCTTCTTTATTGGTCTTCAACCTTATTAGATTTATCAAAAAAAGGTTTGGAAAATAGGGATATTTTAAGCAAAAGAGGAAGTAACGAAACGATTTTTTTAAATCATTTACAAAAAGTAATTGATAACAAGACAACAAACGCAGATCATATGATTAGTAGATTTTCAGAAAATGAAAATTTAGACGAATTATATGACAAATAAAATTGTTGCAATTCAAGGTAACCATCCTTCAAAATTAAATCCAGTTTCAGATACAAGTATTTTTTTAGCTAACGAGGCTCAAAATAAAAATTATAAAATATTCTATTATGAGCCAAAAGACCTTTCAATTATCAATTCAAAAGTGATTGCAACAGGTTTTTTTGTAAAATTTAATTACACTCAAAATAAATTTTTTAAAATATTAAAAAAATGTAGTTTAGAACTCACTAAATCTAAATTTATACTTATACGACAAGATCCGCCCTTTAATCTTGAATATATTTCAACGACCTACATTTTGGATACTATTAAACATAAAGTAAAAATTTTAAATAACCCTACCTCTATAAGAAATGTTTCAGAAAAGTTGTATTCAGCAAAATATCAAAAATATATGCCAGATACCATTTTTAGTAGAAACATTAATGAAATAAAAAAATTTTTTAAAAAGAACAAAAAGGTTATTTTAAAACCAATCCACAGTTACAGTGGGAACGATATACATTTATTAAACAAATTTAATTCAAAATTAATCAATAGTTTCATCAAAAAACACGATCACATTATGTTGCAAAAATTTTTACCTAAAATTAGTAAAGGAGATAAAAGAGTTTTTATAATCAATGGTAAAGTTTGTGGAGCAATCTCTAGAATTCCAAAGAAAGGATCGATTTTAAGTAATATGAGTAAAGGTGCAAAGCCTGTTAATATTAAACTAAGCTTAAATGAAAATAAGATATCAAGATTGATTGCTAAGGATTTAAAAAAAGATAATATTTTTTTTGCAGGAATAGATTTTATTGATCAAAAACTTAATGGAGATATTAATGTAACCTCCCCAACTGGACTTAAAACCCTTTTCGATTTATCAGGCATAAATCTTGCTAAAATTTTTTGGAAAGAGCTTAAAGCGTGAAAACTTTAAACGAGCAGCAAAAAGGTTCTTTGCTAGCCTTTGTTGCAGTGATGTTTATTACACCTGATAGTTTATTTATAAGATTAGCAAGTGTTGATACCTGGAGTTTAGTTTTTTATCGAGGAATAATTCCTTTTTTTACCGTGTTGATCGGAATGTTACTTATCTACAAAGCAAATTTCTTCAAAATGCTTTTCACGAGTGGGCGTCATGGAATAATTTATATAATAACTTTTTCCATAACCAATATTGCTTTTGTTGTTTCTATTCAGAATACAAATGTAGCCAATACATTGGTTATGATTGCTATGGCGCCCATGCTTTCAGCAATTTTAGGGGCAATATTTTTAAAAGAGATGCCAGATAGTAAAACTTGGATAGCAATCGCAATAACTTTTTTTGCTGCGATATATATATTTTATGACTCCTTACAATTAGGGAATATTTTTGGGGATTTATTGGGCCTCGTTTGTGCCTTAGGATTGGCAGTTGGAGCCGTTACGATTAGATCTGCAAAGACAAAAAACTTAGTTCCTGCTGCTGTAGTCGGTAAGCTGTTGGTTGCAGTATTTGCCATTTTCTTTATTGAAACTTATGCCTTAGTTGGTAGAGACCTATTAATTGTTCCTCTAATGTGTGTAATGTGTGTTGCGATACCTTTTGTTTTAGTCACTATTGCTCCAAGATTTATACCTGCAGAAGAGGTAAACTTATTCTTTTTGCTAGAGACAATCATCGGGCCAATTTGGGTCTGGATGGTCATTAAAGAACAACCAAGTCTAGAAACAATTCAAGGAGGTATTGTCATCATTCTGACGATAGCTATCCACTCTTTTCTTAAACTAAAAAAATCATAGCCCAATTACAATTAACTTGATTTGGCCACAAATCAGAAATAGATAGCGATTCATATGAACAAGGTGTTAAAAAATTCGTGGGCTTTATTTTTAGGTATGGGAGCAATTATGCTCGCTTACGGTTTTCAAGGATCACTTTTAGGAGTTCGGGCAGTTAAAGAGGAGTTTAGTTTGACTGCAACCGGATTTATGATGTCTGGTTATTTCGTTGGATATTTTATCGGTGCAATGACTATTCCTAAATTAATATCAAGAGTTGGTCATATCAGAATCTTTGCAGTTTTTGCATCAATTGCATCTTTAGTGATTTTAATTCATGCAGTTTTTGTTAGTCCATTTGTTTGGTTCCTATTGAGAGTGCTTACAGGTATCAGTATGGTCTCTATTTATACTGTTGCTGAAAGTTGGTTAAACGATAGAGCAAGTAATAAAAACAGAGGAAGTGTCTTATCAATCTATATGGTGATTTTGTATGGTTCAATGGGCATAGGAATGTTTTTTTTAAACTTTAGTAATCCAATAAATTTTGAACCTTTTATATTGATATCAATTATAACATCAGGTGCACTAATTCCAATTTTACTTACCAAAAGAAAACCTCCAACATTTAAAAAAATAGAAACAATGTCTATTCAAGAGGTTTATATTTCATCTCCTTTTGGAATGGTTAGTGCATTTCTTTATGGAACAATTCAATCTGCATTATTCACATTGCTAGCTGTATACGCTGCAGGAATGAATTTTTCTATTTTTCATATTTCATTAGTTACATTCTTGTTAGCAATTTCTGGCGCAGTTTCACAGTGGCCAATAGGAAAAGTATCAGACATGTATGATAGAAGAAAAGTAATTATTGTTGTGAGTTTTGCTGCAGCCTTTTTTGCGTTATGTGCAATTTTTTCTTCTGCACAAATGTATTTACCTGAAGGATTGGGAACAAGTAAATTTTGGTTTTATATTTTTTTAATTTTATTTGCCTTTTGTAGTTTACCAATGTTCTCACTGATTCTTGCTCATACAAATGATTTTATTCCTAAAGAAAAATTTGTTGCAGCTGGTGCTAGTTTACAATTTATTTTTGGTTTAGGTGCGATTGGTGGTCCATTTTTGTGCTCAATTTTTATGGACATAGCGGGTCTTAATGGTTTTTTTGTTTTTCTAATGTTTTTTCATATTTTGATTGGAATTTATGGTATCTATAGATCTAGAGTTAGACGAGCAGTTGAAAATCCAGACTCTCAATTTATTGCAATGCCTCAGTCAATTACGCCTGCAGGTATTGAATTAAGCCCAACTACAGAGCCAATTGAGGAACCAACAAAATTAGCTTCTGAAGCCTCTGTTGAAGACATAAAAGCTTCAGATCAACAATCTAATTAAGTTTAATAATCAGCGTCGTTTTGTAAAGTGAACTATTTTGGCTTTATTGTTATTTTGGTAAAGTAATCTTATGAATAATAACGATATTCAGAACTTATTTGAGAAAACACGAAATCAATCGATTAAAATTGTTGAAAATCTAAGTCCAGAAGACATGAATATCCAGTCAATGGAAGATGCTTCACCTATTAAATGGCATCTTGCTCACACTACTTGGTTTTTTGAAAAATTCGTTTTAAGCAAAATAAAGTTTAATTATAAATATTTTAATGAGGATTATAATTATTTATTTAATTCCTATTACGTAAAAGCAGGTCCAAGATACACAAGATCACTTAGAAACATAATTTCACGCCCTCGAATTGAAGAGATTCTAGAATATAGGAAAACTATAAACCATAGAATTACTGAGTTATGTCAATCAAGTAACTCCAATTTAGATATGATTGAAGTAGGCTGTCACCATGAAATGCAACATCAAGAATTAATGTTAACAGATCTACAGCATGGTTTAAGCTTCAACCCTACTGGTCCCAAGTACGATCCAACTAAAAAAGATATTGCAAGTGAAAATATTAAACAAGAATGGGTTGGTTTTGAAAAAGCCATTAAAAGTGTAGGTACAGATGATGAAAATTTCTCTTTCGATTGTGAGCGACCTAAACATGAAGTTTTAATATTACCTTTTGAAATATCAAATAAGTTAGTTACAAATGGTGAATGGATCGAGTTTATTGATTATGATGGTTACAATAAAAGTGAATATTGGTTGTCTGATGGATTTTCAAAATGCCAGCAGGAAAATTGGCAGTCCCCTCTTTATTGGAAAAAAAAAGAAGCTAAATGGTTTCACTTCACTTTAAATGGAAATAAAGAAATTGATCTCAATGCACCTGTAAGTAATATTAGCTACTTTGAAGCTGACGCTTTTGCAAGATGGAACAATAAACGACTTCCAACAGAATTTGAATGGGAGATTGCTTCTAATGATCATATTCAAGGGAATTTTTTAGAAAACAAAATATATCAGCCATATTCAAAAAAAAATGGTGTAGATTTAAATCAACATTGGGGACACGTATGGGAGTGGACTTCTTCAAACTTCTCTCCTTATCCAGGGTTTAAATATCACAATGATGATATCAGCGAATACAATGGTAAATTTATGGTAAACCAGATGGTGTTAAAAGGAGGCTCTTGCCTTACACCTAAAGATCAAATGAGAAAATCATATCGTAATTTCTTTTATCCTCATCAAAGATGGCAAATGTCTGGACTAAGACTTGCTAAATGAGAGAATTTTTGTATGACTAGAACAAAAAATTAAACTTTTTTCAGATAAATCAATCATTACATGTCAAAACGCGCTGTTACTAAAAAAAAATAAAACTATAAGAACAACTAAAATGTCTAAATCTAATACCAATTTAAATTCTAAACTAACTGATGCTACGGATATTAGTAAACCATGGGATAAGGATAATCAGGCCTGGTGGGACTGGTATGTTAGTCTCGCAGATAATGATGTTAAAGAAAATGAAATTATTAATGCCGATCCTTTACCAGATATTACAATACCGAGTGATGATGAAGTTATCTCAGAATTAGCTAAGCCCTACCATTTAACTAATGATCAAATTGATTTTTTTAAAAAAAATGGTTTTATTAAACTTAAAAAAGTTTTTTCACCTGGGGCCGTGCTAAAACTTAGATCTGAGTTAATTAGTTTATTAAAAGAAGAATTTAAGGTTGATCCAGATAAAGGAGCACATGACCGTTTCCTTAGTCTTGAAATGATTTGGCCTGACAACGCACTGCTGCGTGCTTATGTATTATCACCCCGTCTAGGGCAAATTTCAGCAGATCTTCTTGGGGTACCAGCTGTTAGACTTTATCATGACAATGTATTAGCTAAACAAGCTGGTTGTGGTCGTACCCCGTGGCACTTCGACGATCATCATTTTCCTCTGGATACCAATGACGTAGTTACTGCTTGGGCGCCTGCACAGCCAATTCCTCTTGAGATGGGACCGCTCTCTTTCGCCTATCCACTCGATGTCCACAAACTAGTCAATGCAGTTACGTTTGAAAAGACTGGTACTGGATATGACCGTGGGGTCACAGATGTTTTTTCAAAAAATAATGTAACTGTGAATGAAACCCCATTTGAACTGGGCGAAGTTAGTTTTCATCATAATTTAAATTTTCATACCGCTTCACGCAACCGAACTAATCGTAGTCGAGTGGCTCTTGCCAATACTTATTATCGTGATGGAGCGAGAATAGTTGATTCACCTACGATGGTTTCTGGTGACTGGCAGAAATTTGTACCAAATGTCAAACCAGGAGACTTGGCTGCTAGTCCACTAAATCCAATTTGTTGGCCAGTAAAAGACAAATCATGAAAAATATAAATAATCAAAATGGATTAAATTCGATCTGGACTAAAAGTCTTGCTCGTAATCTTCATCCTAATGGTAATGCTTTAGTTGATCATTTAAAAACAATCCATCAAGAAAATACTGGATTTACTGAAGCATGTGCAAGTTCTTGTCGTGATGAAGCTGGACGTAATAGTTATGAATGGCTAAGTGAAGTTGTGCCTGATAACGCGAGTTTGAGTGTGTTAGATCTTGCCTGTGGATCAGGGCCGTTATTAAAAATTTTATTTGATCGTAATAAAAATTTAAATTTAAAAGGTATAGACATGTGTCCTGAAGAATTAGTATTAGCTAAGACTCGTCTTAGAAATAGTGGGGTTAATCTTATCGAGTCAAAAGCACAAAATTTGAAAGCAATAAATGATAAATCTATAGACATTGTGTTATGTCATTGGGCTTTGACATTAATGGACCCGATAGTACCTGTTTTAGATGAAATCAAACGTGTTTTAACTTCTGAGGGTCACTTTGCAGCATTAGTTGATGGACCAATGAATGCAGCATCTGGTTATGCAGAGGTACATGATTTAATTTATAGCTATGTTCAAGAAGAAATACCTAGTTATGGAGCAATTGATTTAGGTGATCCAAGGATACGAGGAACTGAAAGTCTAAGTAATCTTGCACATAAAGCTTTTCCACAAGCAAATGTCACTATCGAAACAAATGTTGTATCTATGGAAGGACCAGTTACTAAAGTAGCTGAAATTGCTTCAGGATTTTTTTACGCAGCATTTATATTAAAACCAGAAAAAAGAAAATTAATGATTAAAAATCTATCTAACATGCTCGCAATATCCAAAGTGAGCACAGATAATGAAAGACAAGGACGATTTTCAATGCCAATTAGTCGTCTTTTAGTTAGGCAAAGTATAAAATGAAATCATTTTTACAAGAAGTAAGTCTTGGTTTAAGTAAAAAAAATAAAGAGTTAAGTTCTAAATGGTTTTATGACTTTCGTGGATCAAAACTTTTTGAACAAATAACGAAGTTAAAAACATATTACCCAACAAGAACTGAAAGAAAAATTTTAAAAGATAATAAAATTGAAATTGCTAATAAAATAGGTAAGCGAGCAGTTTTAATAGAACCAGGTGCTGGAGACTTTAAGAAAATAGCTATTTTTCTCAATAGTTTAGATAAGCCCAAAAAATATATACCTTTGGATATTTCAGAAGATTATATTAACAAGATATCTCAAAGTTTTAAAAAAAAATTCCCAAAAATAGTTATTACTCCTAAAGGATATGACTTTTCAAGAAATAATAAACTACCTTTTAAAATCAATTCATCTGAAAATATAATTATATTTTTTCCAGGATCAACCATTGGTAATTTCAAAGAGAAGGATGCTGTTAAATTTTTAAAAATGTTAAAATCAAAATTTAAAGCAAAAAAAATTATCATTGGTGCTGATTTAGTAAAAGATATCCCAACTCTAATTACTGCTTATGATGACAAAAAAGGGGTGACTGCAAAATTCAATAAAAATATTTTACGAAGAATTAATACTGAATTAGGTGCAGATATAAATCTGAATTCCTATAAACATTTAGCCATTTATAATAAACAAAAAAAAAGAATTGAGATGAGATTAAAATCTAAAAAAAGAAATAATATTAGAATTAATGGTTCAAATTATTTAATTAA
>JACWDH010000015.1 GCA_014654235.1 Pelagibacterales bacterium SAG-MED10
CATTAATTTTAACACATAATGCTTCTTCTTTAAGACGGTCACCGTTACAAGCCTCACACGCAGTATCTGACTGATATTCTGCTATAGCCTCTCTTTTCCATTCGCTATCAGTTTCTGTGGAAAATTTAGATAAAATTATAAAAATAATTCGATCCTCAAAAACACCTGATGATGCTAAAGGATCTATATTATGCACAAACTTTATCATCTTTAGCAAAACATTATGGATTTTCTTTAGATGAAAAATGGAAAAAACTACCTAAAAAAATTAAAGATATTGTTCTTTATGGATCAGATGAAGATGAAATAAAATTTAATTATGACGATGGTTATGAAAAATATTCTTATAAAAAAACATTTGAAGGGGTTATCAATAATCTTGAGCGAAGATTTTTAGAATCTGATAGCGAATGGAAAAGAGAGGCTATAGCAGAATATCAGTCAGATACTGCGTGTGAGGCTTGTAACGGTGACCGTCTTAAAGAAGAAGCATTATGTGTTAAAATTAATGGTCTTAATATTAGTGAAGTAACGAAAAAATCAATATCTGACTCTGCTGAATGGTTCAAAGATTTAGTAAATCATATAGATAAAAGACAATTTAAAATTGCAGAACATGTACTCAAAGAAATTAACGAAAGATTAAATTTTTTACTTAATGTTGGATTAGATTACTTAACTCTATCAAGAGAGTCTGGCACATTATCTGGTGGAGAAGCTCAGAGAATAAGATTAGCCTCTCAAATAGGTTCGGGTTTAACTGGTGTACTTTATGTACTAGACGAACCATCAATTGGATTACACCAAAAAGATAATGTTAAACTTATTAATGCTTTAAAAAGATTAAGAGATCTTGGCAACACAGTGATAGTTGTAGAACATGACACAGAAACTATGGAAAATGCAGATCATATTATAGATCTTGGACCAGAGGCTGGAACAAATGGTGGTCAGGTAACATCACAAGGCACTTATGATGAAATTAAGAGAGATAAAAATAGTATTACAGGTCAATACCTTGCAAACAAAAAGAAAATTGAAATTCCTAAATCTAGACGAATAGCTAAGAATGGAAGATTTGTTGAAATCAATGGAGCAACGGGAAATAATTTAAATAATGTAAATCTTAAAATTCCAACAGGAACATTCACCTGTGTAACTGGCGTATCTGGTAGTGGAAAATCAACATTAATATTACAAACACTTTTTCATGCATTAAATTTAACTCTTAACAATAAAGCTAAAAAAGCGCCTAAAGCCTTTAAAGGATATAAAGGTGTTGAATTAATCGATAAAATTATCGATATAGACCAGTCTCCGATTGGAAGAACACCTAGATCAAATCCTGCAACCTATACCGGTGCTTTTGGGCCAATCAGAGATTGGTTTACAAGTTTACCCGAGTCTAAAACCAGAGGCTATAAGCCTGGTAGATTTTCATTTAATGTTAAAGGTGGAAGATGTGAGGCCTGTGAAGGGGATGGTGTAATTACGTATGAAATGCACTTTTTACCAGATGTTTATATTCAGTGTGATGAGTGTAAGGGTACAAGATATAATAGGGAAACATTAGAAATAAAATTTAAAGGTAAAAGTATTGCAGATGTTTTAGATATGTCAGTTGACGAAGGTTGTGAGTACTTTGAAAATATATCGAATATTAAAACAAAATTATTAACTTTAAAAAAAGTTGGTTTGGGTTACATAAAAATAGGTCAACAAGCAACAACACTTTCAGGTGGTGAGGCTCAAAGAATTAAACTTGCTAAAGAGTTATCTAAAAGATCCACAGGTAGAACAATGTATATATTAGATGAGCCCACAACTGGTTTGCATCAGCATGATATTAAAAAACTTTTAGAAATTCTTCATACTTTTGTAAAACTAGGTAATACTGTTGTTGTAATTGAGCATAATTTGGATGTTATTAAAACAGCAGATTATATTGTTGATATGGGTCCTGAAGGTGGTGTTAAGGGTGGTAAAATTATCGCAGAAGGTAAACCTGAAGAAGTTACGAAAATCAAAGACAGTTACACTGGTCAGTTTTTAAAACCCTTATTAAATTAAATATAAAAACTTAAAAATAATCAAAATATAGTGTATAGTTTTAGGAATCATGAGTAATTTGTTATCTTCATTATCAAAAACTGTTCACGCATCATTGGCTTTAGCTATAATTTTGTTTGTTGGAATGTTTTTTCAAAATGAAGGTATTGCCTTTGACACATTATTTTGGAGTTGGTTATTTAGATATATCCATGTTCTTGTTGCAATAATGTGGATTGGATTACTTTGGTATTTTAATTTTGTTCAAATTCCAAACATGGGTAAAATTCCAGATGAACAAAAGCCTGCTATTGGAAAAGTGATAGCTCCAGCAGCTTTGTTTTATTTTAGATGGGCCGCGGCCTTTACTGTTCTATCTGGTTTAATATTAGCATGGCTAAATGGTTATCTGCATGATGCAATGACTTTTAGTATTGGTTCTGGCATTCCAAAACATACCGCTATTGGGATTGGAATGTGGTTGGGTATTATAATGGCTTTTAACGTTTGGTTTGTAATATGGCCAAATCAAAAAAGAGCATTAGGAATTGTTGAAACTGATCCTGAAACAAAAGCAAAGTCTGCTAAAACTGCTATGTTATTTTCTAGAACAAATACACTTCTATCTCTACCGATGTTACTAACAATGGTAGCCGCACAAAATATTTACTAAAATATTTATTTACTATCGTCTTCTCTTAAGACAGTTTTTTGAGAAACTCTTAACCTAACTAATACTGTGTTGGCTATATAAATTGATGAATAAGTTCCAAAAATAACTCCTAAAATCATTGCTAGTGAAAATCCTTTTAAGATTTCACCACCAAAGAGGTAAATAGCAAGCAATGCAAGTAAAGTTGTTGCAGAAGTAATTATTGTTCTTGATAAGGTTTCGTTTATTGAAATATTGGTTAACTCAAAAATTTTTATATCTGAATATTTTCTTAAATTTTCTCTTACACGATCAAATATTACAACTGTGTCATTCATTGAATAACCAACAATAGTTAAAACAGCAGCTATGATTGATAAGTTAATTTCTAAACTAAATAGAGAAAAAACTCCAAGGGTGACTATTACGTCGTGAAATAATGCTAAAATTGCTCCAAGACTAAATTGCCACTCAAACCTTATCCAAATGTAAATAAGCATGATTGCAAGTGATAATGATATTGCAATTACACCTGATTTTAATAATTCAGCACTAACTTTAGGGCCTACATTCTCAACTCTTCTAAAATCGTAGTTATTACCAAATGAATTATCAAGATTTACCTTTATTTCTTCAATAATATTTTTCTTATTATCTTTATTTTCAAATTTTATTAAAAAATCATTATCAGAACCAAATTTTTTAACTGAAACATCACCTAGATTCATTTGACTAAATTTATCTCTAAGAGTGCTAACATTAATTTTGGTATCGTTAGATCTTAATTCAATCAAGGTTCCGCCTTTAAAATCAATACCAAAATTAAGGCCTTTAAAAATTAATAACAGTAATGAAACAACAATTAGAACAGTAGATAAAACGTTAAAATGATTATAATATTTGTTAAAAGCGATCATTAGATTAATTTTCCACTATTTTTGTTTTTAGATACATAAAGACTAGTAAATAACCTTGCTATAAAATACACAGAAAACAATGTTGTAAATATTCCAACACCAAGCGTTACAGCAAAACCTTTAACAGGGCCAGAGCCCATAAAGAATAGAATTACTGCTGCTAATAAAGTTGTTATGTTAGCATCAATAATGGCAGTTCTAGACTTCGTATAACCTCCATCAAATGCTAAAATATTATTAGTCTCATCTTTTAATTCTTCTTTAATCCTCTCAAAAATTAAAACATTTGCATCAACAGCCATACCCACTGTCAAAATTATTCCTGCTATTCCTGGCAATGTTAAGGTTGCTTCAAATAAAGTTAAAACACCTAAAAGAATAAACAAATTAATTATTAGTGTAGCGTTAGTTATTAGACCAAAAAATCTATACTTAACAAACATGAATATAATCACTAACAAAAAACCAATTGCTAATGCTATCATTCCAGCGTTAATCGAGTCTTGTCCGAGATCAGGTCCAACTGTTCTCTCTTCTATGATTTCTAACGGAGCAGGTAAAGCTCCTGATCTTAATAATAATGCCAAATCTGTTGCAGATTGAAATGTAAATCCTCCACTAATTTGGCCAGACCCACTTGCTATGGTATCTCTTACGACAGGTGCACTTATAATCTTACCATCTAAAACAATAGCTAACTGTTTTCCTATACCAGTTGAGGTTGCTTTACCAAATCTTTTAGCCCCTACTCTGTCTAAAGTAAAAGATACAATTGTTTGGTTATTTTGTGTATCCATTTTAGGCTGAGCATCTAAAAGATTTTCACCACTAATTATAATTCTTTTACTTACATTAGCCTCTTGAGTTCCGTCTTCAAATTCTAATTTTTGAACTCCAAATCTGTCATCATCATTTTGGGTTACAAACCTAAACGTAAGGTTGGCAGTTTTACCAAGAAGGGATTTGATCCTCATAGGATCATCTAAACCAGGAAGTTCTACTAAAATTCTATTGTTACCTCTTTTTAAAATATTAGGTTCATTTGTACCAACCTCGTCAACTCTTCTACGAACAATTTCAATAGCTTGATCTTGCGAAGAAGTTTTAAGGGTTATAAGGCCTTGACGAGAAAAACTAACTTTTAAATTTAACCCAGTATCTTCGATTTCTAATTGATGAGATTTAAATCTTGGATAGTAAGGGTTTATTTCGCTATCCTCATCTTGAAAAATATCTATAACTTTTTGCTTATTTTCATCTGAAACATTAAAGAAAATATATTTATCATCTATCTTTATATTATTAATTTTAATGTCTTTGTCTTTAAAGTAATTTCTAAAGGTAGTTGTAAGATTTTGAAGTTTTTGCTCAATTACTGGCTCGTTATCAATTTCGAGTAACAAGTACGAACCACCTTGAAGATCTAGACCTAGATTAATTTTTTTATTAAAAAAACCATCATCAAAGTTAAATAAATTTGAGGATGCTATTAAAACAAATAATAAAGAAAAAATAGTTATAAATACAATTCGTAACTTTGAAAAATAAAGCACTTATCTAAAATTAATTATTTTTTAACTTCTTGGGTATTTTGAAGACTTTGAATACCTGTAGCTTTTACGACTTCAACTTTAATATTTTCAGCTATTTCTACCTCTACTTTGTCGTTATCTATAAGTCTCTCAACTGTGCCCGTGATACCCCCTGAAGTAATAACTTTGTCACCTCTTTTAAGGTTTTCAACCATAGCTTTATGCTCTTTTACTTTTTTTTGTTGAGGTCTAATTAAGAAAAAATAAAAAATAACAAATATTAAAATTAACGGTATAAATTGTCCTATTCCTGAACCTTCCATAATTCTCCTTTTAAATATGGTGCATATTTATACTATCTATATCTCTAAAACAACTTTATTTCTGTGAAATTAATTCTAAATTATTCATATATTCTCTAAGAACTTTAGGAACAACAATCGATCCATCTTTTTGCTGATAATTTTCCAATACCGCTATTAAAGTCCTACCGACTGCAAGCCCACTTCCATTTAAAGTACCAACAAAGACAGTTTCTTTATTTGTGTTTTTGTATCTAGTTTTCATTCTTTGAGCCTGGAATGTAGAACAAGATGAACATGATGAAATTTCACGATACTTATTTTCTGATGGTAACCAAACTTCAATATCATATGTTTTTTCAGCACTAAAACCCATATCCCCAGAACATAAAATAACTTTTCTGTAAGGTAGTTCTAGTTTATCAAGAATATCAGTTGCACAATTTGTCATTCTTTCTAACTCTTCCAAACAATTTTCTTTTTCAACAATGCTTACTAGTTCAACTTTATAAAATTGATGTTGTCTAATCATTCCTTTAGTATCCTTACCATAACTTCCTGCTTCTTTTCTAAAACAAGGTGTTGATGCTACAAATCTCATCGGAAGGTGACTTTGATCAACTATTTTATCTTTGACAATATTTGTTAAAATTACTTCAGCTGTAGGAATTAAAAATTTTCGATCTGATCCTTCATCAAATTTGATTTCAAACTGATCGTTTTCAAATTTAGGTAACTGACCAGTTCCATACATTGTATTATCTGAAGCAATCAAAGGAGGTGATATTTCTTGATATCCATTTTTATTAATATGAGTATCCAACATAAAATTAGATAAGGCTCGCTCTAGTAAAGCTAAGTGGTTTTTTACAAAAACAAATCGAGATCCTGTAGTTTTAGTTGCTAGATCAAAATCCAGCATTCCAAGGTTTTCACCAAGCTCATAATGAGATTTAGGTTTAAAATCAAATTTTGGTATGTTTCCTGTTTTTAATACCTCTACATTATCATTTTCATCTTTACCATTTGGAACATCTTCATGGGGAATATTGGGTATATTAGATAGTAAACTGTCTAACTCTGTTTTTATTTTTTTTTGTAAATCAGTTAATTTATCTAATTCAAATGTGAGTTCTTTAGATTTTTTAAATAAAGTTTCGTCTTTAGATTTTGAAATATCTTTTTTTTCTTTTTCAATAGCCTCTTTTTTTTGAATTAAATTTCTATTTTCTTCATCTAATTTTTGTAATTTTTTAAAATCAATTTTTAAAGATCTTTTTTCTAAAGCTTTTTCAAAACCAGGGAAATCTTTTCTAATTTCCTTTAAATTATGCATCAGTTTTTTCTAAATTTTTGTTTTCTATAAATTTTACTGAAAATATTGATAATTCATATAAAATTAACAATGGTATTGCTAATCCTATTTGTGTAATTGGATCTGGTGGGGTTAGCAAAGCAGCAGCAGCAAAAATTATAACCACAACATACTTTCTTCTGTCTTTTAAAAACTGGCTATCTACAACGCCTATTCTTGCTAAAAGACTTAACACAACAGGTAATTGAAAACTAATTCCAAAAGCAAAAATTAATTTCATAACCAATGACAAGTATTCATTTACTTTCGCTTCTAGTTGTATTGGCAAACTTGTTGATAAACCAGTACTCTCAAATGATAAAAAAAACTTGATTGCTAGAGGCATGATCAAATAATAAACCAACATACCTCCAAGAAAGAAAAGAATTGGTGTAAGTATTAAGTAAGGTAAAATTGCTATTTTCTCGTGCTTATATAAACCTGGTGCAATGAATTTCCATATTTGCATTAAAATAAATGGGCAAGTTACAAAAAAAGCAGTAAAAAAAGACACTTTTAAATATGTCAGAAAAGTTTCTTGAAGTGCTGTAAAGATTAATCTTCTATCTGAGCCATCATCTTTTACAGCTTTAGCAAATGGATCAACCAAAAAACCATAAATATATTCAGCAAAGAAATAGCAACCAATAAAAAATATAAATAAAAAAATAAAACTATGTATCAGT
This sequence comes from Pelagibacterales bacterium SAG-MED10, assembly GCA_014654235.1. Lineage (GTDB taxonomy): Bacteria > Pseudomonadota > Alphaproteobacteria > Pelagibacterales > Pelagibacteraceae > Pelagibacter. The sequence continues at coordinate 7,493 of JACWDH010000015.1, forward strand.
CTTTTTCTTAATTCAGTTAAATGACTAACAAAGCCACTGTCTTTATCATCATTATTCATCTTTTTTTGTTTCTTTTTTTACATTTTCATTAATTTTTTCATCATCAATTTCTAAATTAGAAACCTCGTTTTGGATATTGCTGACATATCTTTTTGCAGTGCCAATCCATGAACCTGCTTTTTTTAACATAACTGGAAAATCTTTAGGGCCAAGAACAACAATAGCGATAGCAACAACTATCAATATCTCAAACCAACCAATAGTAGGCATGTGAGTTATTCTTTATTGTTGGAGTCTTTATTTTCGTCGGAAATATTTTTTGGCTCCGTATCGTCAGTTACATCTGACGCCATACCTTTTTTAAAGCTTTTAATACCTTTGGCAACATCTCCCATCAAGCTAGAGATTTTACCTCGTCCAAATAATAAGACTACCAATATTACAACAACTGCTATTTGCCAAATTCCTATGCTCATAGAAACTTATAACCTTTTTATGATTAATTTAAAAGTTACTTTTTTGTTATTCTTTTTCTTCACTATCAAGAGTGCTATTCAGCATCTCATCAATATTAGAATAAATATCTTCCTTTTTTTCTTCTTGCTTTTCTTTATAAAATTTTCCGGTTCCAAAGATAGCACTATCAACACTTGTGCTATCAATCATTCCAGCAGCACCTAATTCGTCAATATTTGGAAGATCTGATAGTTTTTGAATATTAAAATGACTTAAAAAATTATCTGTGGTTACATATTGAATAGGTCTTCCAGGTACATCTTTTCTTCCTCCAGGTTTAACCCAGTTAAGCTCCATTAAGATATCAAGTGTATTTGTTCCAAAAGCTACACCTCTTATTTCCTCTATTTCAGCTCTTGTTACTGGCTGATGATAAACAATTATAGCTAAAGTTTCGACAGCAGCTCTTGACAATTTTTTTTCAACAGTCTTTTCCTGAGACATAAGATTTGCTAATTTAGGAGATGTTCTAAAAGACCATTTATCTTTTATACAAACTAAATTTATTCCTCGATTTGAGTACTCTTGCTGTAATCTCTCTAATGATTTTTTAACATTTAACTTTTTTGAAAGTTTGCTCTCAATGGTGTCGATATCAAGTGGTTCAGCAGCAGCAAAAATTACACCCTCTATTTCTTTTTCAATTTCAGTCAGTTTTGAGGGGAATTTGACTACATTATCTTTATTTATTTTTTGTTTTTTAATCACTTACTTCCTTTACATAGATATCAGCAAATAGTTTTTCCTGTTTTATAGAAAGATTACCCTCTTTAGCAAGCTCAAGAGAACCAGCAAAAATTCCTGCTTTGCCAGTTCTTTTATATCTAGAACCAGATTTAAAATTTGAAGGGATTAACTCATCAAGTTTTTTCCAGTCACCTAGTTTGCCAAAAAAATCTTTAATAGTTTTAATTCCATCTTCAGTAGTAAATACTGGTAATTTTGGAATATTCATTCTTTGAAAATCTTTAGTCATAATAATCATTGAATAGGTTTTTAAAAGTTCAAATAAACTTAAATTATATTCAGTGCTGTAAATAGATCTGATATTTCCTTTCATTCCTCTTGTTCTTATTTCACGACCTAGCCTTTTTCTCTTAAGCATTTGTTCTGAAAGTAAACGAATAAGTTCTAATTTTTTTAGTTGTAGCTTTAATTTCTCTGCTACTTCTTGAACTTTAAATTCTTCCTCAGGGGTTCCTGGTAATAATAACTTAGACTTTAAATAAGCAAGCCATGTTGCCATTAATAAATACTCCGAGGCTATTTCTAAATTTAAATCTTTTTCTTTTGTAATATATTCATGAAATTGATCTGCTAGCTTTGTTATTGATATTTCTTCAAGATCAACTTTTTGCGCTTTAGCTAAATCTAAAAGAACATCTAATGGACCGTTATAGTTATTTATATCGACATTAAACAAAGCAGAATCAGTCTCGGACATATTAAGATATTAACTTAAATTTTTATAAAATAGTGATGTTTTTTTGATAATAAAATTATTTACTAGTGGTGAATTTTCAGCGACAACCCTCATTTCATTGTAATTACCATTACAATGTAAGGCTAGGTTGCATCCTGCTTCAAAACTTTTAATTGTATTAGTGATTAAATCGTATTTTAAACTCTTCATTGATAAATCATCAGAAATTAAAACATTTTTAAACCCTATTTTTTTACGAATAATATTTATAATTTTTTTGGAATGCGTTGCAGTATTAAGTGGATCAATTTTTTTATAAATAATGTGGGCAGTCATTGCGAATAAACTATCTTTATTCTTAAAAGGAAAAAAGTCATTATTAATAAGGTAATTGATGGTTTTATCAACAACTGGTGTAAAATTATGGCTATCAACTTTAGCAAGACCGTGTCCTGGAATATGCTTGATTACTGTGCCGATTGAGTTTTGGTTAAATAAATCAATACAAATGTCACCTACCTTTGAAACAATTTTCTTATTTTCTGAGAACGCTCTATCACCAATAATATTACTCGCCCCTTTAATTCTAAGATCCAGCACGGGTAATGTATTAATATTAACACCTATCTGTTTTAGGAGATATGAAGTTTTATCAATAAATAATTTATAGATAATATTAAATTTTCTTTTATCTTTGACATATAATTTTCCAAAATATTCACCTGTCAAATTATCAAAAGTAATAATATTTTTTTAACCTATTCACTCTGCCTCCTTCTTGGTCAATCAAAATAGGATAGTGTGGATCTTTAAATAGCTTCCTGATGCTATCTGTTAATAGTTTGGTCTGGTTTACAGATTTAATATTTCTTGAAAACAATATTATTCCCCAAGGTTTTTGTTTTTTTAAAAATTTTACTTCACTACTTGTTAATTTCAGTGATTTAATACCAGTAATAAAGGCTTTTCTTTTAATTATCATTTTCTAAAAGTTTCCAGAAATTAAACTTTTTTTTCTTATCTTTATTTGTTTGTTTTACATACTCAATGATGTCTTGGGTATCATTTTCTAATATAGGTAAGTTTTCTGAATACAGTTTTATCTTCTCATCATTATTTTTATAGGAACGATACGAATTTTTTAAATTTTCATCAGAAAAATAGTATCTGCCAGTAAAAAAAATAAATACCGAGATAACTATTATAAAAATTAAATATTTGATCTCTTTTAACATTACATTTTGGATGGAGTATCAACGCCAACAATATCCATTCCAGATTTTATTACATTAGAAATAACTTTTAAAAATACTAACTTGTCTAACGGAACTTCTTTTTGTTCATTTATAAATCGTTTTTCTGGTTGTTGTTTTCCAAGATTCCAATATGAGTGAAATTCTGAGGCTAACTCATAAAGATAAACAGGTATTCTATGTGGTTCAAGTTTTGTACTTGATATATCAATACATTTTGGCCACTCAGATAATTTTTTTAAAATTTTAATTTCATCTTCAGAATATTCAAAATTAAAATTATTAGTTTCAATTTTTTTATTTAAATCTTTATTAATGTGTCTGAATACAGATGAAATTCGTGCATAACAATATTGTACATAATATAATGGATTATCTTTTGACTTTTCTTTTACTGCATCAAAATCAAAATCAAGTTCTGCATCACTGCTTCTGTTCAGCATAATAAAACGAGTAGCGTCTTTGCCAACTTCTTCTATAAGATCATCAACAGTAATATAGTCCCCTTTTCTTTTGGACATTTTAAAAGGTTTATTGTCTTTTATAAGTTTTACTAACTGACTAATTTTACAAATTAATTTATCTTTCTCTCCTGAAAGTGCTTCGACTGATGATGAAATTCTTTTTATATATCCAGCATGATCTGCGCCAAGTATATTAATCAGATAATCAAATTTTCTATCAACTTTGTTTTTATGATAAGCAACATCGCTTGCAAAATATGTCCATGATCCATCTGATTTCTGGAGAGCACGATCTTTATCATCACCAAAATCTGTGGATTTAAACAGTAATTGCTCACGTTCTACCCAATTATTATTGTCCTCACCTTCTGGTGCTTTGATTTTACCTTTGTAAACAAACTTATTTTTTTCTAAAAATTGAACAACATTTTCAACTTCTTTATCTAAAACAATTTTTTTTTCACTTACAAAATTGTCGTGATTTATACCAAGACTATTAAGATTGTTTTTGATTAGCAGTAAAGCTTGTTCAATCGATAGTTCAGTTAGTTTCTCACTAATTTCATCATAATTATCAAAATTCAAATTAGAGTTAGAGGATATATTTTTTGCAAAATCTAATAAGTAATCACCAGGATATAAATCTTCATTATCAGATGGAAAAGGTTCTTTATGAGTTATTTCACGTATTCGAAAATATACTGATTTAGTAAAATTAATGATTTGATTACCATAGTCATTTACATAGTATTCTTTAGTAACTTTATGATTGTTGAAAGTTAATATGTTTGAAATTACATCACCAAGTATTGCACCTCGACAATGACCAACATGTAATGGTCCTGTTGGGTTCGCAGATACAAATTCCACAAGATAATTATTCTTTTTTTCTTTTTGATTTATTCCAAAAGTTTCAGAATTTTCACTGATTTCTTTAGTAAAATTTGCCCAGAACGATTTCTTAAACTTCATGTTAATAAAACCAGGCTTTGCAATAGTTATAGTTTCAATTAATTTATCTTTGACTTTTATTATAGGTGCAAGTTGTTCTGCTAGTTCAATGGGTGATTTATTGTTAATTTTAGATAAAACCATTGCAACATTAGTTGAGATGTCACAATTAAATTTAGGTGGAGGTATTTCAGCATTTATTCCATTAAAATTATCAGGAACAATTATTTTATTATCTTTTTTAAGTTCACTAAGTATCGATTTGATTTTTTCTAAATAAATTTCAAAAATGTTCATTTATTTGCATTATAAAGGTTGATTGCATAACGATCAGTCATACCAGAAATAAAGTCTGAGATAGCTCTATATTTATCTTTAGTCAATTGTTCTTTAGTAAGAAACTTTCTAGGTGAAGATTGAATTATATTGAATAATTTTTTTATAATTTTTTTACCTCTTTGGTTTTTTCTTAAAACAGATTTATTATCATACATGTTAGATCTTAAAAAAGATTTAATTTCTTTCTCTGAACTTTGAATATTTTTAGAGAAACAAACTATTAATTCTTTTGATTTTGCAATATCTTTAAGAGATTTTATTTTTAATCTCTTTAAATTTTTTTGTGTATTGGTGATTAAGTCTTTAATCATTAGATCAATTGAGTCTCTTACTATTTGATTAATTGCTATTTTATAATTTTTTTTATTTATCTTTTTTTTATAATTTACATAAATATTTTTAAGAAATTTAATCTCACATAGCTCTTCTAATTTAAAAAGATTTGCTTTAATTCCATCTTGAATATCATGATTATTGTAAGCTATATCGTCTGAAATAGCTGAAATTTGCGCTTCTAATGAGGGAAAAGTATTAAATTTAATTTTATTTTTAAAAACTTTAGACCCAATAAGTTTATTTATTTTGGTCAATTCATTAATTTGTCCATTATGTTTTAAAAGTCCCTCTAAGGTTTCAATAGTAAGATTTAATCCTTTAAATTTTAAATATTTATTTTCTAAAAACATAACAATTCTCAAAGTTTGTAAATTATGATCAAAACCACCACGATTATCCATACATTCATGCAATGCATCCTCCCCAGCATGTCCAAACGGTGTGTGTCCTAAGTCATGAGCAAGGCTTAGAGTTTCCGCCAAATCCTCATTTAGGTCTAAATATTTTGAGATCGATCTTGCTATTTGGGCAACTTCAATTGAATGAGTTATTCTGGTTCTAAAATGATCACCTTCAGTATTTACAAAAACTTGGGTCTTATGTTTTAGTCTTCTAAACGAAGCACTATGGATAATTCTATCTCTGTCTCTTTGAAAAGGTGATCGATACTTAGAATTAGCTTCTTTATTAAGTCTACCTTTACTTTTAAATACTCCCAACAAAGTGTCTTTTTTCATCCTTTAATTTAAATAATTAAGTATTATATTAGTAATATCAGTGTTCAGTCATGATTAAAGAAATTAAATTTACAGATAAAGCGTTAAAACAAATAGAAAATTTATTATCTAAAAAAGACGAAGGTTCTTTTTTTAGAATCGCTATTAAAGGTGGTGGTTGTTCTGGTTTTCAATATGAATTTACTTTTGATAAATCAAAACAAGCTGACGATCTTAATTATCAAAATATTTTAATTGATAAAGCTTCAGCTGACTTATTAAAAGGATCTGAAGTTGATTATGTATCTGAATTAATTGGTGAATCGTTTAAAATTTCCAACCCTCAAACAAAATCTTCTTGTGGGTGTGGAGTTTCATTCTCTCTTTAATGCTCATTTCATCGTGGAATGTTAATTCTGTTAGAGCAAGAATAGAAAATATCAAAAGCTATCTGCTAAAATATAAACCTGATATTTTAATGATGCAGGAAATAAAAACTGAGGATATTAATTTTCCTTATGATGACTTTTCCTCAATGGATTATGAAAGTCATGTTTTTGGTCAAAAAAGCTATAACGGTGTAGCTATTATTTCAAAAAAAAAACTAACCAATATCAAAACAGATTTAATTAAAGACAAATTAAAACAATCAAGAATTATTTCTGCTGAAGTTGAATATAAAAAAAAAACTATTCAATTAATAAATATTTATACTCCAAATGGAAATCCAGTTGATACAGAAAAATATGTTTATAAAAAAAATTGGATGGATCAATTAATCAAACAATTAAAATCCTTATCAAAGAAAAATTCTAACATAATTCTTGCCGGAGATTTTAATGTTATTCCTGCTGCAGAGGATGTTTATAATGTGAAAAGTTTTGAAGATGATGCTTTGTATCGACTTGAAATAAGAAAAAAATTTAGAGAAATGTTAAATCTTGGATTTAGTGATGTTTACCGACATTTTAATGAAGATAAAGAAGGCTATACCTTTTGGGATTATATGAGAGGTGCATGGCAAAAAAATAATGGGATGAGAATTGATCACTTTTTAGTATCAAGCTCAATAATTGATAATATTAAAGGTATTAATATAAATAAAGATCCTCGTGGAAGAGAAAAACCTTCGGATCACACTCCAATTGAGATTAACTTAGCTTAAAGATTTAATTTTATTAACCAATTCCTCGTTAATATTTCTTGGTCCTTTATCTAATCTATTTTTATGTCGTCTTTCACCTGGAAGTCTTACATCACCCATAGACTTCATTTTATCAAAAAATTCATCTGCATGTTTTTGCCAATCTGTTCCAGATGTTTTATCTGGACTAATTGCTAAAATAAATTCACCCCCACTTGGAGGACCACCATCATTGTTATCTTTAGCAGCTGTTTGAAAACTAAAATTATCGCCAACGAGAGCACCAGCTAATAATTCTACCATCATAGCAATTGAAGAACCTTTGTAGCCACCAAAAGGAAGAAGCACGCCACCATCAGCAATTTGTCCTGGATCAGTAGTTTCTTTACCATCTTTCGTAAGTCCTGTTCCTAATGGAACTTTGTGCCCTTCTCTTTTTGCTACCTGAACTTCTCCCATAGCCATTGAAGCGGTTGCCATATCATAAACTACAGGTGTCTTTCCAGGTCTAGGCCATGCAAATGAAATTGGATTTGTTCCAAAAAGAGGTTTAATCGCACCCGCAGGTGCAACAGCAGGCTTATAAGAAGTACATGCAAAAGCAACTAAACCATCTTCAGCTAATTTTTCTGTTTCAGGCCACATAGCAGCCATATGATGTGAATTATTTATTGCTAAGACAGCAACACCATTTTCTTTAGCAGCTTTACTTAATTCTGGTAAACTTTTATTTAATACCACTGGAGCTAAACAATTATTTCCTGCAACTTTAATTACAGATGGTGATATTTTTTTAATTTCAGGTTTTCCTTTACCATTTATTTTTCCACTTTTTAATCCTGAAACATAAGCTGGTAATCTAAATAAACCATGAGAAAGCGAACCATCTCTTTCTGCATTTGTAATTAATTCTGATAGTATTGATGCGGTATCTTCATTACATCCATTTGCTAAGAGAGTTTTTTTCGCTAAATTATTAATTTCGTCTAGGGTTAATGAAACAGTGTTCATTATTTTGATTTACATTTCTTACATAAACCAAAAAATTCTAAATTGTATTTACTGTATTTCATCCCTGCTTCATCAGCAAAGTTTGATAAATATTTTGATAGTTTAGTATTACTTATTTCAGAAACTTTTTCACAACTTTCACATATTGAAAATGCTGTAGCCTTAGAAATTTGGCAACTAGAATTCTGACATGCGATGAATGCATTTCTACTTTCAATTTTGTGGATTTTACCTATTTCAACTAATTTATCTAATGCCCTATAAACTTGTAATGGTGCATTGATACCTTTTTTCTGTACATTAAAAAGAATTGAGTATGCTTTTAACGGCTCAGGAGATTTATCAATCAAATCAAAAATAATTTTTTGGTTTTTTGAAAGATTCTGTTGTTTTTCCATTTTTAAATTTCCACTTAGTTTTTTAATTTAATCGATTGTTTAATTTTAAACAAAGATAATATGAACAATATCAGCGCCGCTGCAATAATTGAGGGTCCGGAAGACGTATTAAATTCTAATGAAGAATATAGTCCTAAGATAACTGATAATAAGCCCCCAATTATAGAAAATAGAACCATTTTCTGAGGACTATCAGAGATATTTCTAGCCATTGCAGCAGGGATAATTAACATTCCTGTAATCAATAATAATCCAACCATTTTGATTGAAATTGCAATTACCGCTGCCATTAATATTGTGAAAATAGCTTTTGCTCTATCAGGGTTTAATCCCTCTGCCTCAGCTAATTCATAATTAACAGTTGATGCAAGCAAAGGTTTCCAAATTAATTTAAGTACAATTAAAATTAATGCTCCGCCTGTCCAAATTACAAGTAAGTCATTGGTCGTTACCGCTAATATATCGCCAAATAATAAACCCATAATATCAAATCTTATAAATGTTAAGAAACCAATAACTACTAATCCAACGGCTAATGATGAATGTGCTAAAAGACCTAGCAATGCATCACCTGGAAGATTAGTTTTTTTCTGAAGCTGAATTAATATTAGTGCAATAACTGATGAAATTAAAAATACTGAAATAGCGATATTTAAATCAAATGTATAAGCCATTGTAACTCCAAGAAGAGCTGAGTGAGAAAGTGTATCTCCAAAATAAGACAATCTTCTCCACACAACAAAACATCCAAGTGGACCAGTTACAAATGCTATTCCAATACCTGCAACTAGTGCTCTTATAAAAAAATCATCAAACATTAATTTTTCTTGATTTCCCCTTCATCGGAATGAACATGATCATGCTTATGTTCGTATGTTGTTAAAATTTGAGAAGCTTTTTCACCAAACAAAGCTTTATATTCATTATTTTTTGCTACATCTATTGGTGAGCCTGAACAACAAACATGACCATTTAAACAAACTACGTGATCAGTTGCTTTCATCACCATATGCAGATCATGAGAGATTAATAATATTCCACAATTTAAAGTATCAGATATTTTTTTAATTAATTCATATAAAGCAATCTCACCTGTATAATCAACTCCCTGCACTGGTTCATCTAACACTAATAATTCTGGTTTTTTAGAAATTGCTCTTGCAATTAAAACTCTTTGAAATTCTCCACCTGATAAACTACCTAAATTTTTGTTTTTAAGATGAATTACGCCTGTTAATGATAATGCCTCATCAATAGCACTATCTTCTATAGTTTCTGTTAAAAGCATAAAATCATAAACTCTAATAGGTAAAGTCCAATCAATTGAAATTTTTTGGGGAACATAACCAACTTTGGTTGTATATTTTTCAACAGTCCCCTCAATATTTTTATAAATTCCTAAAGCAATTTTAGCAGTGGTACTTTTACCAGAACCATTTGGGCCAATGAGAGTTACAATTTTACCTTTTTCAACCGTAAGAGAAACACCTTCCACTAACCATTTTTCGCTTTGGCGAAAACCAGCATTATTTAATTTAACTAAAATATTATTATTAGAATTCATTTAACCATTGACTTGCAAATGTTATATTATTACATAGTGTTATATTATAACAACCAATTAATAGTGTATTTATGAAAATTTTTTAACAAACTCCCAATAATAATATCCATTTTATCTTTATTTACTTTTTTTGTACCAGCTAATGCTGATATTAAAGTAGTTGCCTCAATTAAACCAATACATTCGTTAGCTAGTTACCTTATGAACGGAGTGGCTAAACCTGACTTAATCGTAGATGGATATGCCACTCCACATGGATTTGCAATGAAGCCATCTCATGCAAAGATGTTACAAAATGCTGATTTAATTTTTTGGGTAGGTGAAGATGTGGAAAATTTCCTAGAAAAGCCATTAGGATCAATTGCTAAAAAAGCAGAAAAAATTGAATTAATGCAAATAAAGGGACTTCAAGTTTTAAAGTTTAGAGAAAGAAATATTTTTGATGAACACGATGATCATGGAAATGATGATCATGATAAAAAGGAAGATCATGACTCACATGCTAAAAAGGAAGATCACGACGATCACGATGATCATGGTAAAAAAGAAGATCACGACGATCATGAAGGACATGCACAAGGTGAATTTGATCCACACATTTGGTTAGATCCAATTAATGCAAAGGTAATATTAAATGAAATGGTTGAGCATTTAATTGAAAATGATCCTAAAAATGAGAAAATTTATAAAGACAATTTAAGTAAAGGTTACAAAGAAATTGATAAACTTACTAAAGATGTTTCATCTGAATTAAGCAATAGTGTTGCTTCAATTGTTTTTCATGATGCTTATCAATATTTTGAAAAGAGATTTAACGTAAATATTTTAGGTGCTTTTACAGTTAATACTGATGTAATACCTGGTGCTGAGCAATTAGCGGAAATTAGAGAAGTAATCGAACACGATAAAGTTGCATGTGTATTTTCAGAACCACAATTTAATCCTGATATAATTAAAGCTGTAGCAAAAGATATGAATATAAAAACTGGTGTAATTGATCCATTAGGAGCAACATTAAATCCAGGTAAAGATTTATATTTTTCTTTGATTAAAAATATGTCAGCATCATTTAAAGGTTGCTAATTTGTTAGTTTATTCAAAGCATTAATTAAAATTAATTTTAACAAATCTTTAATATGATATTACTGTTTATTAAAACAATAATAGACATAAAAAATATTAAGGAGAAAAATGACTACAAATATCAGAGTATTAAAATGGACAAGTACAGTATTAACGCTTTTAGGTATATTAACTTTTTATTTGGATTACTATCCTTACAGCATGATACCACACAGCTTAGGTATAATTGGTTGGACAATTGTTGGCACTATTACAAAAGATAAGCCATTATTAACAAATTTTTCTTTACAAATACCAATAATGATAGCAGGTATAATTAAATACTCTTATACAACAGGAATATTTTAGCTTACTTGGTATCCATTTGACCAAACATTTTTTACAACAGGTAAATTTTGGTAAATTTTAAACCTTACTAAATCTGCTCTTTTGTTATTGTCAATTAAACCTCTATCATTTAAATTTGTAGCTAAAGATGGAGCGTGACTAGCTGCTGCAAATGCTTTCGGAAGATTATCAATTTCTAAACCCCATTTAATAACAGAAATAATTAATGAGGATGGAATATAATCTGAGCTTAAAATATCTAGACAATCATTTTCTAAAAGCTCTTTTGCTGATATATTACCAGAGTGTGAGCCTCCTCTCATTAAATTAGGAGAACCCATCATAATTTTAATATCATATTCCTTTGAAGTCTTGGCTGCTTCTAATGTTGTTGGAAATTCAGCTAACTTTACACCATATTTATTTGAGTTATGTACGTCATTTTTTGTAGTATCATCATGACTAGCTAAAATACAATCATATGAGGATTTAAATTCTAGAATTCTATCTATGTGTTTCTTGCTATTTTTTTTTTGTAGATTTTTTAAGTGATCAAAATGAATTTCCATTTCGTTTTCTGTCATACCATGTTTAATTGATAGGTATTCTTTGTACTTATCTATAACTCTAAATTGCCGCTGACCTGGTGTATGATCCATAATACTAATCAGTTTTACATCGTGAGTTTCATTGTATTCGTCTAATTCATCAATCAAATTCTCTGAACATGTTTCGGCTCTTAAATGTATTTTATGATCAATCTTAAGAATATTATCCTTTTTAAAATTTGAAATTATATCTGAACAGTTTTTTGCATATTTTTTATATTTTCCTGTTTTTTCAATAGAGCCAACTCTCAATGCATCAAAAACTGTAGTTATTCCAACAGATGCTAATTCTCTATCATGAGATAAAATTGCATTTTCTACTGGAAATGAAACTTTAGGTCTTGGTGTCATGTGTCTTTCAAGATTGTCAGTATGTAATTCAACCAATCCTGGAGAGATGTAATCTTTTTCGCAGTCTATTGAAGTTTTGTTATTAGTTAATCCACCACTTATATCGATAATCTTGTTATCTTTAATCCTTATATGACCATGAATAATCTCATCCTTTTTAATTATCATGGCATTATTTAAAATATATTCATGCATCAACTTTTATTACACATGAATTGTTACAAATATTTTAAATTAGAGAAAATTTATATAAGTATTATAAGTTGAATTATGAAAAAATATTCAAGATTTGCAATTTATTACGCTCCTCCAAAAGGAAGTGGTCTAGAAGAATTTGGTAAATATTGGTTTGGTTGGGATCCACTTGACGCAAAATTTATAAATAAGAAGCAAAGAATTAATTATCTAAAAAGATTTGGAATAAAAAACTTAAAAAGCATAGATAATAATATTTTAATTGCAAAAAAATATGGATTTCATGGGACACTTATACCTCCTTTTAAAATAAACAATAATTACAATAGAAAAAAATTATTTAAAAAAATTGAGGTCGTAGCTAAAAAATATAAAAAATTTAATTTTTATAAATTTAAATTAAAAAAAATTGATAATTTTTATGCTTTTGTACAATCTAAAAAGAATAATAACATTAATAAGTTATCAAATAGACTTGTCAGAGAATTATTTAAATTTAGGTCACCTCTTACAAAAAAAGAAATTGATAGAAGAAATCCCTCTAAACTAAGTAAATTACAATTAAGTATTTTATATAAATGGGGATATCCCTATTTAATGTCAGAATTTAATTTTCACATGACCCTTGCATCTGAGGTATCAGGAAACAAATTGTACTTTGAATTAAAAAAAATCAAAAAAAACAAAGAAATTATCTTAAATGAAACAAATGATTTTGATAAAATATATATATTTGGTGAAAACCAAAAAGGAATGTTTGAGAATTTAGAAAATTTTTCACTCAGCTAAAATTATTTTTTTTAATTTATTTGTACCTATAGATATTGATTTATTATTAATTATTGTAATTGTATTTTTTGGAAGTAAGTTAATTTTTCTTTTTATCCTTTTAATAATTGATTTTTTGTCTTCTCTTGCTCGATTTACGAGTCTCCTTTTTATAATTGTTGATGAGGCAGTAATGTTTATTATTTTTACGTTATTAACCTTTTTTTTTATTTTAAAAAGTATTTTTCTAGAACCATTAAAAATTACTTTTTTACCTTGCTCTATTTTCTTTATTTCTTTGAAAGGAATACCGTATGAAAAACCATGAGCTTTCCAGTAGATGAAGAAAAATTTTTTTGAAATTTTATCTTCAAAATTTTTAATTGATATACTGTAATGATCTTCATTTTTAATATCTTTTTTCCTGGTAATGTACCTTTTAACCAAAATGGAATTAGGAATTTTATTTATTACTTTTTTTAATAATGTATCTTTTCCTGAGCCGGATGGTCCAACGACTACAAAAAGCTGACCGTTAGTTTGCATGTGATATTTTTGTAATATCTATTTCTCTAGCATTTAAATATTTACGTGAAGATTCATCATGAAAAATACCAATTATTGAAGATCCTTTATCTTTTTTTTCATTAATCAAATTCAAAACAATATCTTTGTTAACATTGTCCAAGCTAGCGGTTGGTTCATCTAGTAGCAAGCATGGATAATTTCTAATCAATCCCCTAGCAACATTTACTCTCTGTTGCTCACCTCCTGAAAAAGTAAGTGGCGATAAATTCCATAAATTCTTATCGATATTAAGATCTAGTAAAATTTTTTCAGCTCTTTCACGAACTTCCTCTTGATCAAAATTTATTTCTAATAATGGCTCCATAACAATTTCAATTGTAGGAACACGAGGTATCACTCTTAGAAATTGACTAACATATCCTATTGTATTTTTTCTAAGTTCAATAATATTTCTAGGATATTTATAATCTATTTTGTAATTATTAATTTTAATTTCTCCTGATTGAAAAACATAATTTCCATAAATCATTTTTAAAATACTAGATTTTCCAACACCTGATGGTCCTGTCAAAGCTACAATTTCTCCAGGATTAATTTTCAAATTCAAATTTTTAAAAACTGATATGTTTGTTCTTCCTTGATTATGAAGTGTAAATTTTTTTGTAATATTATTAAGTTCAATCATTTTAAACCTGAAGTACTGAGCTGACTAATAACTGAGTATAAGAATGTTGTGGATCATCTAATACCTGATCGCAAAGTCCTGACTCAACAGCCTCACCATTTTTCATCACAATGATTTTATCAGCTAACAATCTAATAACTGCAAGATCGTGAGAAACAATGACAACTGATAAATGTAATTCTCTAACTAATTTTCTTAACAAATCTAAAATTTTTGCTTGAACAGAAACATCAAGTCCTCCTGTTGGTTCATCCATGAAAATTATTTTAGGACTCGTAACCAAGTTTTTTGCTATTTGTAATCTCTGTAACATTCCACCAGAAAATGTTCTTGGAAAATCATCTACCCTACTTTTATCGATCTCCACTTTATCTAACCATTTAAAAATAGTTTGCCTAATGTTTCCATAATTTCTTTGTCCAATAGACATTAATCTTTCACTAATATTTCCGCCAGCACTTACGTCCAATCTTAAACCATCTCTAGGATTTTGGTGAACAAAAGCTAATTCAGTTCTTATCAATAATCTTTTCAAAGACTCTGATATTTCTAAGAAATTAATAATTTCATTATCTTTATTAATTAGGATTTTTCCACGATCAGGGTTCAGATTTCCCGATATTGAATTTATAAAAGTTGTTTTTCCTGAGCCAGACTCTCCTACTACTCCTACGACTTCACCTGGATACAATGTCATATTCATATTTTTACATCCAACTTGATCGCCATAATATTTATTTAAATTTTGAACAGATAAAATTGGTTCCATTTACTTATCTTTCATTCTTTGATTGCAGTAATTTGTATCTGAACATATGAACGATCTATTACCATCATCGTCAGTGATTATTTCATCTAAAAAACTATCATTTGATCCACAAATAGAACATTTATGTGGTGCTTTTGAAGGATCAAATGGATAATCTTCAAAATCAAGACTCGTTACTTCAGTATATGGTGGTATTGCATAAATTCTTTGTTCTCTACCGGCACCAAACAATTGTATAGCAGGATTGTTATTCATCTTTGGATTATCAAATTTTGGTATAGGCGATGGATCCATTATGTATCTATCATTTGTTTTCACTGGATACGCATATGCGGTTTCTATATGTCCATTTTTAGTGATATCCTCATAAAGCTTAACATGCATAATTCCGTATTCTGATAAAGCGTGCATTTTTTTTGTCTCTTGATATCTAGGTTCTAGAAAAGCAAGTGGCTCCGGAATTGGAACTTGATAAACAAGTATCTGTTTTTCATTTAATTGATTCTCTGGTATTCTATGTCTTGTTTGTATTATTGAAGCATCTCCAGTTGTTTCAGTAGTCTCAATATTTGCTGTTTTTTTAAAAAAATTTCTTATTGAAACTGCATTAGTAGTATCATCTGCTCCCTGATCAATAACTTTAAGGACATCGTCTGTTGTTAAACAAGATGAAGTTACTTGCACACCGCCTGTACCCCATCCGTAAGGCATTGGCATTTCTCTGGATGAAAATGGGACCTGATAACCTGGTATACAAAGAGCTTTGATTAAAGCTCTTCTTATCATTCTTTTTGTATTTTCGTCTAAATAAGCAAAATTATAAATTTCATCTTGAGCTACAACATTAGCTTTTTTATTTTTAAATTTAAGTACGTTGTTCATTTTTATTATATTCTTCTCTAATTTTTCTTACTAAATCCAATTCCGCCTGAAAATCTACATAATGAGGTAATTTGATATGTTCTAAAAAACCAGTAGCTTGAATATTATCACAATGTGATATAACAAATTCTTCATCTTGAGCAGCAACACCCAAGTACTCCTCACCAAATTCTTTCCATCTCATTGATCTATCAACCAAAGCCATTGAAATTGCTTTTCTCTCTAATTGACCAAAAACTAAACCATATCCACGAGTAAATTGAGCAGGTATTTTTTTACTACCTTTAAATTGGTTTACTGACTCACACTCAGTAAACATGACATCAGCAATATTTATTTCTATACCTAATTCTGGAATTTCAAATTGAACTTCAACGTAACCAGTTCTTAATTCACCAACAAATGCATGGTTTCTAGCATACCCTCTCTGTGTTGAGTAAGCTAAACCAAGAAGAAAACCTTCATCTCCTCTTGAAAGAGATTGCAGTCGTTCAGATCTTGTTAAAGGAAAATTAATTGGGTTTCTTGTAATATCCTTAGATGTTTTGCCACTAGGT
>JACWDH010000016.1 GCA_014654235.1 Pelagibacterales bacterium SAG-MED10
TGCTAGAGCTTCAGGTATAAATGTAAATAAAATTTTAATCATAGTATATTCTCTTTGTGGGTTTTTATCAGGTATTGGTGCATTAATTTTAGCAGGAAGGACTGACTCTGGTTATCCAAATGCAGGTTTACAATCCGAATTAGATGCTATTGCAGCATGTATTATAGGAGGAGCAAGTTTTTTTGGC
Organism: Pelagibacterales bacterium SAG-MED10; assembly: GCA_014654235.1. Lineage (GTDB taxonomy): Bacteria > Pseudomonadota > Alphaproteobacteria > Pelagibacterales > Pelagibacteraceae > Pelagibacter. The sequence goes on from JACWDH010000016.1 coordinate 188, forward strand.
GGAAGAGGAACAGTGTTAGGAGTATTCGCTGGCGTCATGATTATGGGTATTTTAAGAAACGGACTTAATCTAATGGATGTAAGTTCATTTTGGCAGCAGGTTTTAATTGGCTCAATTATTGTAATAGCTGTTTACATAGATGTTCTTAGAAGAGACCTAGGAACTAGAAAATAATTATAATTAGTTTTTACACGTAAGAGTTGTTTTGATTTTATAAACAGTTGAATTTTTTCTAAATTTTTTATTTAATTCAGATTATTCAAATAACAATAGGGGAATAAATAAATGAAAAACTTAACAAAAAAGATTGTTGTCTTTTTTACAGCAATATTTTTATCAATTAGTTTAGGTTCAGTTTCTTTTGCTGATGGACATGGTAAAAAAATCTTGTTTAGCATCAAGGGTCCTGGATCTGGAAATCCTTTCTGGGCGTCTGTAACAAAAGGTGCTGAGGAAGAAGCTAAAAAATTAGGAGTTAAATTAATTTTAATTGCACCTCCTCAAGAAGGTGATGTTCAGGCACAAATAAATCAAGTTGAGGACCAACTTGCAAAAGGTGTTGATGCTTTAGCACTAGCACCAGGAGATCCAAATGCATTTGCACCAATTGTTGATGATGCTATTAAAAGTGGAGTTCCGGTTGTATTTGTCGACACCAAAGGAATAAACGAAGGTGTAACATTTATTGGAACAAACAATATGAATGGTGCAGAATTAGCTGCAAAATTTATATGTGATAAAACTCCAAAAGGTTCTGACGTTGCAATTTTAACGGGTATCGAGTCTCAGTCTACTGCGTTACTTAGAAGAGATGGTGCAATCAAAGGATTTAAAAATTGTGGTTTAAACATTGTAGCAACACAAACTGCAGAGTGGGATACAGCAAAAGGTAGATCTGTAACAGAGTCTATAATTTTGAAAAATCCTAATATCAAAGCAATATTTGCTTCTAATGACAACATGGGTTTAGGTGCCATGCAAGCTCTTAAAGATGCAGATATGAATGATGTAGTAGTTGTTGGATTTGATGCTACTCCAGATGCAGCTACAAGTATCCTTAAAGGAGAAATGACAGCAACAATTGCTCAGTTCTCTTACAACATGGGTGCTTATGGTGTTAAATATGCTCTTGAGTTAGCTAATGGAGGAAGTATTGATATTAATATTGACACTGGTACTCAATTAGTAACTAAAGCAAACGCTAACGATTTTAAATAATCTTTAGAAAAAAATCAAAATTAAAGGGTGGGATTTTTATTCCACCCTTTTTTTTTATGTAATATAATATTTTGATGCTAATTAATATTAATCCAATCTTAAGTCCTGAATTACTATTTCATTTAAGATCGATGGGACATGGAGAAAAATTAATCTTAGCAGATGCAAATTTTCCAGCAAATACATCTAATAATAAAGTAATAAGATTAGATGGAGTTGGCATTAAAGAAGCTAGTTCAGCAATTCTATCAGTTTTTCCTCTTGATAGTTTTGTTGTTTCACAAGGTGGATCACCAGCTTTAAGAATGGAAGTAGATGATAAACCAAATGAATTAACAGAAACTCATAAAGAATTTATTGAAGTAGTTAAAAAAGTTTCAGGTGAAAATTGGAATGTTGGTTCTATTTCTAGACAAGATTTTTATAAAGAAGCCAAAAAAGCTTACTGTATAGTTACAACAACTGATGCAAGACCTTTTGGATGTTTTATATTAACTAAAGGGGTAATTTTACCGGACGGTAAGGTTTGGTCGTAAAAAATTAAATAATGCAGTTTATTTGTATATTTGGAGTTTTTGTAGCAGACCTTTGTTTTTATTCAGAAAAGATACCAATTAAAGGAGAGACAGTTCTAGGAAAAGATCATTTAGTTGGCCCAGGCGGCAAAGGTTCAAATCAAGCAATTGCTGCAGCAAGACTTAACGGAAAAGTAAATTTTATCACTAAAATGGGCGAAGATAGCCACGCTAATATGGCCTTTAAAATTTATAAAGATGCAGGTGTAATTACCAACTCCATAACAAAAGATAAAAACCTATCTACTGGTGTTGCTGGTATAATGATTGATAATGATGGCAGTAATGCAATTAATATTGTTCCAGGTGCAGCTGCCCAGTTAAATAATAAAGATATTGATAACAATCTAGAGATTTTGAAAAAATCTAAAATTTTCCTTACTCAAATGGAAACCCCGGATGAAGTTACAATTTATTCTTTAAAAAAAGCTAAGGAAAATAATTGTTTAACAATTTTAAATCCTGCACCAGCAAGAAAAATCAATGAGGAAAATTTCGCCCTATTAGATTTTTTTACACCAAATGAAACTGAGGCTGAATTTTATTTAAAAAATAAAATTACCACTGAGGAAGACATTAAGATAGCAGGAAGAGAATTTTTAAAAAAAGGGGTAAAAAATATTATTATTACTTTGGGAGAAAGAGGTGTCTATTTTGCTAATGAAAATGATGAATATTTTATTGATGCTTTAAAATTAAAAGATCAGGTTGTAGATACTACTGGTGCTGGTGATGCATTTAATGGAGCCTTTGCAGTAGGCTTAGCAAATGATTTAAAATTTAAAGATGCATTAATTTTTGCAAATAAAGTTGCAGGTATATCTACAACTAGAGCAGGGGCAGCAAGTTCAATGCCAACATTTAAAGAAGTAAATAACTATTAATTATTCTATAATTTTAAAGTCAGATTTATATTTGTCAGTTATTGTTAGACCTAGTCCTGGTTTATTATCATCTAGATCTATAAAACCATCCTTAGGAGCTGGATCTCCTTCAAAGATATAGTAAAAAAGTTCATTTCCAATCTCAACGTCATGAACAGGAAAAAATTCTGATATTGGACAATTAAAATTTGACATTGTTAAGTGGTAGTTATGCATTTGTCCTGCATGAGGAATAACTGGAACTTGATGAGCTTCTGCAATAGCATTAATTTTCTGAGCCGCAGTAAAACCTCCCACTCTATTGTTATCATATTGAATATAACTCACGGCTTTGAGGTCAAGTAATTGTTTGAAACCAAATATATTGAACTCATGTTCACCTCCTGAAATTGGTATCATATTCATTTTATTTAATTCTTCATAACCATGAATATCATCTGCAATCACTGGTTCTTCAAGCCATCTTGGATTAAATTTCATTAATTTAGGTATCATTCTTTTTGCATAATCTAAGTTCCAACCCATATAGCATTCCATCATCAGATCTGTATCTTCACCAATTACTTCTCTGACAGCTTCAGCAAGCGCAATATTTTTTTTCATACCATCAGGACCATCTTTTGGACCCCAACCAAATCTCATTTTAAACATTTTAAAACCCTGCTTTACGTAACTCTCTGCTTCTTTTTGTAGAGCTTTAATGGGTTGGCTATAAAGCTTTGATGCATAAACAGGAATTTTTTCTTTAGTTCTACCCCCAAGAAGTTTAAATACCGGTTTGTTTGTGATTTTTCCCATTATATCCCAGATAGCTATGTCTATTGCTGAAATTGCAACCATGCCAATTCCTCTTCTGCCCCATGCATGAGTTCTTCTGTACATTTTCTCCCAAATATAGGCATAATCAAAAGGATCCTCACCAATTACCAATGGTTTTAAATAAGTATCAATAGTTTTTTTTGCAATTTGGGGAGCTAAAGCTGCATTACCAATTCCAATAACTCCATCATCAGTTTCTATTTCACATATTAGCCACTCATGAAATCTGAATGATCCCATTGCATCAGATTTTTCAAATAAAAGATCCGAAGCATTAGTACAAAAATTATTTTGAGGGGGAACAGTTTTTCCGTTCCATTGATAAACCTTTGTTCTTATCTCTTTTATTTTACTCATTGTTTATTTTTAGCCATTGTTAATGCTAATTTAAAAGAATTTAATGTAGGCTCCAAGTTTGCTTTATTATCTCCAGCAATGTCAAAAGCTGTACCATGAGCTGGTGTTGTAACTGGTACACTTAATCCTCCCGAAACCGTAACTCCTCTATCGAAACCAAAAGCTTTTAGACCACACTGTAATGCATCATGATACATACCAACAATGCAATCATGATTTTTGTTTTTAAATGCTGTAATAAAAGAAGTATCACATGGTAGTGGTCCATCTGCATCAATGCCAAGTTCTTTTGCCTCCTCGATAGCAGGGATTATTTCCTCTTTTTCCTCATTTCCAAATTCTGCATGCGGGTTAAGTGCTTGAACAGCAACTCTAGGTCTTTCAATTCCACTCATTTTTAAAGTTTTATCTAAAAGCTTAATTGGTTTTAAAATATTTTCCTTGGTAATATTTTTTGCAACATCTTTTAGAGGAATATGCGAAGTAACTCGAGCTGTCCAAAAATTATCAACAACATTAAACTCACAACAAAATTCTTTCATTTCAAGTTTTGCTTGCATAAAGTCGTGTTCATCATTGTATTCACAACCACCCATTATCAAACTTGTTTTATTCATTGGACCAAAATTAATAGCATCAATTTTATTTTCTTTAGCAAGATCTAAAGCTAATTCCAATGCATCTAAAACAGTTTTTCCAGATTCGGCTGAAACTTCACTTAATTTATAATTTCTATTTGCACCTTTTGAGATATCAAGAAAAAATTTATCTTCTCCATTAAAATTAATATCTTTAAAATTTTCAACAAATTTTATATTGGTTTTTTTCCCTACTATTTTTTCTCCATCTTCTAAAATTTTTTTCTCTCCAATAACAACTATGTTAGAATCATTACAAATTTTATTATGAAGTAACTTTACAATAAGTTCAGGGCCAATTCCCGATGGGTCACCTAATAAAACAGCTATATTTTTTTTATTGTCTGACATTTTTTTCTTTACCACACATATTAGATTATGTTTATATATCGCATAATAAATTAACTAAAGAGGGAAATAATGAAAAAAAGCTTTAAGTTGTTTTTGGCTGCTGCGTTTTTAGTGACTGAATTCTTTGTTGTAGCACTTCCACTGATGATCACATCTGCTAAAGCAGACGGTCACCCAATTCAAGCAGTAACACATGCTGGTTTTGGTGGTGGTACAGACGTAACTACTAGAATGATGTTGTTAAGAACTAGAAGATATCTAAAACAAGATATGCAATTAGTTAACAAAAAAGGTGGTGGTGGAGCTGCGTCTATGGATTATATGATGACTTTACCAGCAGATGGAAATCATACTCTAACTTGGACTACTGGACATGCTGTATCTATGGCTTTGGGAAAAACCAAAGTTAAATTAAGTGATATGCAACCGTTAGCGAGAGGAACTGATGATCCTCAATTATTTGTTGTTAATTGTAAAAATGACATCAAAGATGCAAAAAAGTTTATTAGTGCTCAAAAATCAAAATCGTTGAAATATGGAACAACACACGTAGGTGGTATTGATGATGTAAGTGCTATTGCTTTTACTAAAAAAGGAAAATTAACAGACCCAACAATTGTAGCTTATAAAGGTGTAGGACCTATTAAAACCAACCTTATCAAAGGAGATATTGATGTAGGTGTTTTAAATTTAGGTGAAGCTGTTACTGAAATAGAAGATGGTACTTTATGTGTGTCAGTTGTCTTAGCAAGTAATAGAATGGAAAAATTAAATAATGTTCCTACTGCTACTGAATTAGGAATTCCAGTTGTTTTATCTACAGTAAGAGGCTTTGTAACAAAAAAAGGTGTTCCTGGAGATAGAAAAAAACAATTAGAGGATGCAATGATAAAAGCTATGGAGCATAAATATTTCCAAAGTTTTTTAACAGACATTGGTCTTGATTCAACTAGTGTAGTTGGAGCTGATGAGTGGGGTAAGCAAATGGAAACTATGCTTGCAGAAATGACTGCTCAACTTAAAGCTTTAGGTTACATTAAGTAATTTTAATTAAGTACATTTCTCAATATGAATAATGTACGTGATAAAAAAAGGGCAAACAAAAGTTTGCCCTTTTTTTTTAGGACAGAATTTAAAGTTTTTTTTGCAATTATTTTAGTTTCAACAATTTTACTAATATCAACCTTTTCATTTGATACTGTTCCACCAATTTTAAACAGAGGTATTCAACCAGCAACATTCCCGAAGGGATTACTAGTCTTAATTATAGCGTTAACTTCAATTATTTATTATTTATCTTTCAAAAAACCTTGGAAAAAAGAAAAAAAATTGCCAAAGCCTTTTTTTCTTACAATTTTAAGTTTCATTATTTTTATAATTATCTCAAAAACTTTAGATTTTTTTCTAGCAATCTCAGTATTGTCAATTTTTGTTTCTTATTATTGGGGTGAAAGAAGAATTTTTTATTTATTACTAGTAAGTATAATTTTTCCATTAATTGTCTTTATTTTTTTTGAAATGATTTTAGGACTAAGATTTCCTCCTGGAATAATCACTAATCTTTACTATTATTAAGATGGATAATTTAATTTTAATGATGGCTCCTCTGTTTAGTTCAAAGCTATTATTAGTTTTGTTATTTGGAACTTTATTTGGATTAGTTTTAGGAGTTCTGCCTGGTTTAGGTCCTACGACAGGTGGTGCATTAATATTGCCTTTTACAATGACGTTAGATCCATTGTCTGCAATTATTTTGTTAACATCTATATATTGTGCAGGAACATATGGAGGAGCAATCACTGCTGTACTTATTAATACACCTGGTACTCCAGCAGCAGCAGCAACATGTTTGGACGGATATCCTTTGGCTCAAAAAGGTGAGGCGGGTAGAGCTTTAGGTATGGCAACGGTCTCAAGTACAGTTGGAGGGATATTCAGTGTAATTGTATTAGTTTTTTTTGCACCAATACTTGCAAATCTTGCATACGAATTTGGTCAACCTGAATATTTTGCTTTAGCAATTTTTGGTTTAACAATGTTGGCTTCAATCGGAGATGGTAGTCCAATAAAAAATTTAATAGCTGGAGCTTTTGGAATTTTAATTTCAACAGTCGGTAAAGATTTCATGACATCAATAGATAGATTTACTTATGGTATTAATGAACTTTCAGTAGGTATAGGATTTATACCAGTTGTTGTTGGATTGTTTGCTATCAGCGAAATGTTAACTCAATCTACATTACTTGATCAAGTATTTAAAAGAGTAGCTTTAAAAGCTGTAAAACTTCCAACTAAAAATGATTATAAAAAAACTTGGAAGACAATTCTTAGATCGAGTGGAATAGGATCATTTATAGGAGTATTACCAGCAGAAGGAGGAACTGTTGCCTCTTTGATTGGTTATTCAGAGGCAAAAAGATTTTCAAAAAATCCTGAAGAATTTGGCAAAGGTTCTGTAGAGGGAATTGCAGGAGCAGAAGCAGCAAACAATGCTGCTACAGGTGGAGCTATGGTTCCAACATTAGCTTTAGGTATCCCTGGTAGTGCAACTACTGCAGTTATACTAACAGGATTAATTATCCATGGAGTAAGACCTGGACCAGATTTATTTAAAGAACAACCTGAATTTCTTTATGGAATTTTTGGAGCAATGTTAGTAGCTAATGTTTTGTTTTTTATTTTTGGTTTCTTTGGTGCAAAACTTTTTGCAAGAATTACTCTTGTACCAAACAAAATTTTATGGCCAATGATATTTGCAGTCTCAGTTTGTGGAACTTACTCACTAAGCCAATCAATAATTGATGTATGGATAATGTTATTTTTTGGTGTGCTAGGTTTTTTTATGAGACGATATGGTTTTTCAGTTGTTCCAGTAATTATTGGATTAATTTTAGGTGAACTAGTTGAAGGAACTTTGAGACAATCAATTGTAATATTTGATGGAAATTGGCTCATGTTTTTAACTAGACCCATTGCCTTAACATTCTTTGTTTTATCTTTAATTGCACTTGCTTTTCCTTTAATAAGATCCAAAAAAAATAAAAAAATTATATGATACAATTTGATTTAAAAGATAGAGTTGCAGTTGTTACAGGAGGAGCCCAGGGGTTTGGTTTAGCAATTACACAAAGATTTATAGAGTCAGGAGCAAAAGTTGTTATATGGGACATTGACGAAATTGAAGCTAAAAAAGCTCTAGAAAAAATAAAGTCTAAAAATTTATCTTATCAAATAGTAGATGTTAGTGATTTTAAAAAGATTAATGAGAAATTAACTGAAACAGAGAGCTTACATGGAAGAATAGATATTTTTATAAATAACGCTGGGGTGGCAGGCATGAATACTACAGTTGCAGAATATCCTTTAGAGGAATGGAACAAAGTAATTAATTTAAATCTAAATGCAGTTTTTTATTGTTGCAAAGCTGTTGTTCCATTTATGGAAAAAAATGACTATGGAAGAATAGTAAACATAGCATCTATTGCTGGAAAAGAAGGCAATCCAAATGCTAGCGCATACAGTACATCAAAAGCTGGGGTAATTGGTCTTACCAAATCACTTGGAAAAGAGCTTGCTCAAAAAAATATCGCAGTAAACTGTGTTACACCTGCTGCTGCAAAAACAAGGATTTTTGATCAAATGACTGAAGAACATATAAATTATATGCTTTCTAAAATTCCAAGAAACAAGTTCGCTAAAGTTGAAGAATTAGCCTCTTTAGTTGCATGGTTAGCAAGTGAAGAAAATTCATTTTCAACAGCTGCTGTTTTTGACTTAAGTGGTGGTAGAGCCACATATTAGTTATGCAAATAGGAATTGATGTTGGTGCAACAAAAATAGAAAGTGTTGTCTTAGAAGAAAACGGCCAAGAAAAACATAGGTCTAGAACATCATGTCCTAAAGATTATCTATCAATAGTAAATGCTATTAAAGCTATTAGCCAAAAATTAGAAAAAGAATTTAAAATGGAATTACCCATTGGAGTTTGTCATCCTGGTATTCACTCGCCACAAACAGGTTTAGTTAAAAATGCCCCGAATTGTTACTGGCTAGAAAAAAAACCGTTTCAAAATGATTTACGTAAAGCGCTTGGTAAAGAGGTTTTTTGTGAAAATGATGCAAATTGTTTTGCATTATCTGAAGCAGTAGATGGGTCAGGGAAACATTATAAAATAGTTTATGGTATTATTTTAGGTTCAGGCGCAGGTGGTGGCCTTGTAATCGATAAACAAATTATAAGTGGACCAAATGGTGTAGCTGGTGAGTGGGGACATAATCAAATTCCTTATTTTGCAGCCAAAAAAGAAAATTTTGACTCTAATAATTCAAGAGAGGCAGAAATAGAAAGTTTTATCTCTGGCCTGGGTTTAGCTAAAAGATTTAATAAAATTTATGGAAAAAATTTAAAGACAAATGAGATCTTCGAGTTAAATCGTAAACATGATTTAGATGCAGAAAAATTTATAGATGACTTTAAAGTAAATTTGGCAATGTCACTTTCAAGTATTATAAATATTTTAGACCCTGATGCATTTATATTTGGTGGCGGAGTGTCAAACGAAATTGATTTTTTAAGTGAAGTAGAGTCGATGGTAAAAAAATTTGTTATCGGTAAAGAATACCAAGGAGTTTTTTTAAAACCTAAGTTTGGTGATGCAAGTGGTGTAAGAGGTGCTGCTCGTTTAGGAAGGAACTCAGCTAAATAATATTACAACCATAAATTGAATTATAAATTTAACAATAAATTTTTTTTCTAAAAATACAGTTAAAAAAAACTTATAAAATAATATCAACTTTGAGTTGTATAAAATCTTTTTAATTTACAATTGACCTTCAATCTACCTATAGTCTTTTTTTATATAAAAAACGTTAAATAACAAAAAGGGAAGAGAAGATATGAGAAAACTATTAATCGCTTTAATAGCATTTGCATTTACATCTACTTCATCTTATGCAGCTCCAAAAATTGAGGTTTTGCACTGGTGGACATCAGGTGGTGAGGCAGCTGCTTTAAAAGTTTTAAAAGATGATTTTGCCGCTAATGGTGGTGAGTGGTTGGACATGCCTGTAACTGGTGGTGGTGGAGATGCTGCTAACGTTGCTTTAAAAGCAAGAATTGTTGCTGGTGATCCTCCATCTGCTTCACAAATTAAAGGTCCTACAATTCAAGAGTATGACCAAGAAGGTGTAGTAGCTCCATACAACATAGACTCAATTGCTCAATCTGAAGGTTGGGACAATTTATTAGATCCTATGATTGCAGCTATTCACAAATGTGAAAATAACAGCGGACCTTATTGTGCTGCTCCAGTAAATATTCATAGAATCGACTGGATGTGGGCAAATAAAGCTGTATTTGATGCAAATGGTATTTCAGTTCCAACAACATGGGATGAATTAAATGCTGCTGCTGAAAAATTGAAAGCTGCTGGTATTATTCCTTTTGCTCATGGTGGACAAGCTTGGCAAGATGCTACAGTTTTTGAAGCAGTTGCTATGGGTTTAGGTGGAAATAACTATTACAAAAATTGTTATGTAGATCTAAAAGAAAGCTGTTTAAGAAGTGAAACTACAGTTAAAGTTTTTGATCAAATGAGAAAACTACAAAGTTATACTGACGAAGGTAGCCCAGGAAGAGACTGGAACGTTGCTACTGGTATGGTTATCGAAGGTAAAGCTGGTTTTCAAATCATGGGTGACTGGGCTAAAGGAGAGTTTACAGCTGCTGGTAAAGTTCCAGGTGTAGACTACTACTGTGCTGCAACTCCTTCAAACAACGGTTATTTATATAACGTAGATAGCTTTATTTTTTATAAATCTAGTGATCCAGACAAACAAGCTGGCCAACAATTATTGGCAAAACTAATGATGGGTAAAAACTTTCAAAAAGTTTTCAACTTATACAAAGGTTCAATACCAGCTCGTCTAGACGTATCAATGGATGAATTTGATAAGTGTGCAAAAACATCTAATGCAGATATCAAAACTGCAGGTGCAAAAGGTGGACTTGTTCCAAGTTTTGCTCATGGTATGGCTCAAGGAAATACTATGAAAGCTGCTCTACAAGATATTATCACAGAACACTTTAACTCTGATATGTCTTCAGTAGATGCTGCTAATGCTTTAGCTGACTCAGTTTTAGCAAATATGTAAAAATACAAAATTAAAAAGGCCACTTTTGATTAAGTGGCCTTTTTTTTTAAATCAAAATTAAATATTTTAATGTTCAAGTGGCTAGAAAAAAATTTACCTAAAATCGTAATGGCTCCTGCAGTTGGGCTTATTGGATGGTTTGTTTATGGTTTTGTGCTTTGGACTTTATATATATCTTTTACAAATTCAAAAATATTACCTAAATATGAATTATGGGGTTTTGGACAATATGAAAAGTTATGGGCATCAAGAAAGTGGCTCATTTCAGTTGATAATTTATTAGTATTCACTGCATTATTTTTAATATTTTGCATCGTTATAGGAATAATTTTAGCTATTTTTCTAGATCAAAAAATTAGAGCTGAAGGTGTATTAAGGACAATTTATTTATACCCAATGGCTTTGTCTTTTATTGTTACGGGAACTGCTTGGAAATGGATTTTAAACCCTACACTTGGTATCCAAAAAATGTTCATTGATTGGGGATTTGAAAATTTTACATTTGACTGGCTAGTTAATCGAGAAATGGCCATTTACACCATTGTTATTGCGGGTGTTTGGCAATCTGCCGGTTTTGTAATGGCTTTATTTTTGGCGGGTTTAAGATCTGTTGAGGATGAAATAGTTAAAGCCGCTAAAATTGATGGTGCTGGTTTATTTACTGTTTATTGGAAGATATTACTTCCTATGATGAGGCCAGTATTTTTCACTAGCTTTGTAATTTTAGTTCATATATCGATTAAAAGTTATGACCTTATAGTTGCCTTAACACAAGGTGGACCAGGTATATCAACCACTATGCCAGCTTTGTTTATGACACAGGCTGCATTTCATAAAAGTCAAGTAGGATTGTCTGCAGCGAGTGCAATGATGATGTTCATGGCGGTAGCAGCTGTAATAATTCCTTATCTATATTCTGAACTAAGGAGAGAAAATGCAAGATAATCTTCAATCATCCTCTTATAAACAATTAGAGCAAAAATCTAAATATACAAATATGTTTTTGAGGTGGTTTTTGTATTTCGTTTTAATTCTTTTTGCTTCGTATTTTATCTTTCCGCTTTATGTAATGGTTGTCACTTCTCTTAAAACAATGGAGGAAATTCGACAAGGAACACTTTTAACCTGGCCTAGTTCGTTAAATTTTGACTCATGGTTAGTTGCTTGGGGTGGAAGAGGTTATGGAGCAGGAGACACTTTTTTAAGACCCTATTTTTGGAATTCAATTAAGATGGTAGTGCCAGCAGTGTTTTTTTCGACATTTATAGGAGCAATGACTGGTTATGTTTTAACTAAATGGAGATTTAAAGGAGATCAGTGGGTTTTTCTTTTTTTATTATTTGGATGTTTTATCCCTTTTCAAGCAATATTACTTCCTATGGCTAGAACCTTGGGAACTTTAGGAATATCAAATTCAGTTGTAGGACTTGTTTTAGTTCACACAGTTTATGGAATTCCATTCACCACTTTATTTTTTAGAAATTATTATATTTCTGTACCAACTGAATTAGTGAAAGCTGCAAGAATAGATGGGGCAGGTTTTTTTAAAATATTTTTTAAAATTTTACTACCTATTTCAGCACCAATTATAGTTGTAACAGTTATCTGGCAATTCACCCAAATTTGGAATGACTTTTTGTTTGGATCAACTTTTTCATTTGGTGAGGCTGCACCAATTCAAGTTGCTTTAAATAATATGGTTTTATCAAGTACAAGTGTTAAAGAGTATAATGTTGATATGGCCTCAGCTATAATAGCAGGTATTCCTACACTTATCGTATACGTTTTAGCAGGAAAATATTTTATTAGAGGATTAACTTCAGGAGCTGTGAAAGGATAAGCATGAAAACTTTAAAAATTGAAGAACTATCAAAAAATTTTGGAACAACAGAGGTATTAAGAAAAATTAATTTAGAAATTGATGAAGGAAATTTTTTGGTTCTATTAGGACCCTCTGGATGTGGAAAGTCAACTTTATTGAATATTATTGCGGGCTTAGAGACAATCAATGAAGGAAATGTTTTTATAGATGATTATAATGTCAGTAAAGTAGAGCCAAAAGACAGAAATATTGCGATGGTTTTTCAATCTTATGCACTTTATCCTTCAATGAATGTTAAAGAAAATATGATTTTTGGCCTTAAACAAGCCAAAACTTCAAAAGAAAAAATAGAAGAACAATTACAAAAAGTTTCAACATTTTTACAAGTAGACAAATTATTAGAGAGAAAACCATCCCAGTTGTCTGGGGGTCAAAGGCAGAGAGTTGCTATTGGAAGAGCTTTGGTAAGAGAGCCAAGAATTTTTCTTTTTGACGAACCATTATCTAATCTGGATGCAAAATTAAGAGTAGAAATGAGAAGAGAAATAAAAAAACTTCATCAACAACTAAAAACTACAGTAGTTTATGTTACTCACGACCAGACAGAAGCTATGAGTTTAGGGACAAAAATTGCTATAATGAACCATGGAGTAATTCAGCAAAATGATACTCCAGAAATCATTTACAACAAACCTAGCAATACTTTTGTGGCAGATTTTATTGGTTCTCCTTCGATGAATTTAATTAAAGGTAAAATAATCCAAAATTCAAATAATATTTCTTTTATTGCTGATGGGTCTAAATTAGAGGTTCCAATCAATAATTATGACTTCAAAGAGAAGTCAGATTTAAATAATAAAGAAATATATTTTGGAATTAGACCAGAGCATATTTATTTCAAAAAATTAAATGAAGACGACTTTGATATTAATCTACGAGCTGATTTAAGTGAGTATATTGGGCATGAACAAATAGTCACATTAGACTATTCAAATCAAGAAATTTTAGCAAAGTTCCCATCTACAATTAAGATTGAGCTTGAAAAAGAAATGAAATTATATTTTGATCTAGAACATACATCTTTATTTGATTTTAATACAAAGGAAAGACTTTAATTATGAAAGTAACATATTCAGATTTAAAAAATAAAAGAGTATTTATTTCAGGAGGTGGTTCAGGGATAGGAGCTACTATTGTCGAATATTTTTGTGAACAAAAAAGTGAAGTTTACTTCATAGACATTGACCTTAAATCATCCAATAAATTAATTAAAAAGATAGAAAAAAAGGGTTTCAGAGTTCCTAAATTTATTGAATGTAATATTTTGGATGTTAAAAAATTACAAAATATTATTAAAGATATCATTTCCAAAAACGGCGCAATTCATTGTCTAATTAATAGCGCTGCAAATGATGACAGGCACACCACAGAACAAGTTGATGAGAAGTATTGGGAAAATAGAATGGGAATTAATTTAAAACATTATTTTTTTGCCGCACAAGCGGTTGTAAAAGGTATGAAAAAAATAAAATCGGGATCAATTGTTAATCTTAGTTCAGTATCATGGGTGTTAGGAGAAGGGGATAAAGTTGTTTATGAAACAGCGAAATCAGCTGTAGTTGGTTTAACAAGATCTTTTGCACAAGAATTTGGGAAATACAATATTAGAACTAATTCTGTCATACCAGGTTCAATTGCTACTGAAAGACAGATAAAACACTGGCTTACACCTAAATACAAAAAACTTATATTAGATAGTCAGGCAATTAAAAGACAACTTAAACCAGATGATGTAGCTAGCTTGGTATTATTTTTATCATCAGATCAATCTTCAGGTTGTACAAAGCAAAGTTTTGTTGTTGATGGTGGAATAACTTAATCCTAAGTAACAAGCAAATTTTATTAATTTATGAAAATTAAAATTTAAAGATTTGATAATATAGATTTAGAACATTCAATAGTATTGCTTTCACCACCTAAATCCTTAGTTCTATTTTTTTCATTTTTTAATGATTTTTCAATAGCTGTTACAATTGAATTTGCAGCTTCTTTTTCCCCCAAATAATCTAACATCATTGCACCAGACCAAATTTGTCCAACTGGATTAGCAACTCCTTTGCCAGCTATATCAGGTGCAGAACCATGTACCGGCTCAAACAATGATGGATATTTATTTTCTGGATTAATATTACCTGATGGGGCAATTCCTATAGTTCCAGTACATGCTGGACCTAAATCAGACAAAATATCTCCAAATAGGTTTGAGGCCACAACTACATCAAACCACTCAGGGTTTAAAACAAATCTTGCTACCAAAATATCTATGTGAAATTGGTCAGTGTTAATTTCCGGATAATTTTTTTTCATTTTTTCAAAACGTTCATCCCAAAATGGCATAGTGATTGAAATACCATTCGATTTTGTTGCATTTGTTAATTTTTTTCTTTTTCTTATTTTTGCTAATTCAAAAGCAAATTTTTGAACTCTATCTATGCCGTGAGCAGACATAATAGTTTCTTGTATCGCTATTTCACGATCTGTATTTTTGTACATTCTTCCACCAACAGATGAATATTCTCCTTCAGTGTTTTCTCTAACAATCATCATGTCAATATCTCCAGGTTTTTTATTAGCTAGTGGAGAGTTAACACCTGGAAAAAGTTTAACTGGTCTTAGATTTATGTATTGATCAAATTCTCTTCTAAATTGCAGTAGTGATCCCCATAATGAAATATGATCAGGAACTTGATCAGGCATACCAACAGCGCCAAAAAAAATAGCATTATGTTTATTTAATATTTCTTTCCAATCATCAGGTAACATTTTTCCGTGCTTTTCATAATAATCACATGATGCAAAATCATATTCAGTGAAATTAATTTTAAATTGATGTTTTAGGGCTGCCTCTTTTAAAACCTTAAGACCTTCAGGCACAACTTCTTTACCTATTCCATCTCCTGGTATGGCTGCAATATTATATTCTTTCATAAATAAAGGTTTATACGTTAAATATTTATTAAATAATATTGTTAAATTATCTTTAAAATTTTAATCATCCATTGTTTTGACATATTTAATTTGTTAACTTCAAATATGAAAAAGTTGGTTTTTATCTTTTTATTTAGTCTATTTTTTATTTCAAATTCAAATGCAGCTTGTGATGACCCTTTAACTGAGGGTGTGGATTATTCAAATTGTAGATTTTCTGATGCACAAGATTTACAAGGAAGTTACTTCCCAAATTCTAACTTATCTTTTGCAAGTTTTATTCAGGTTAATTTAGATAAAAGTATAATGATGAACTCCAATTTATCATTTGGAACATTTCCTGAGTCTACTTTTGTAAGAGCTAATCTTTATGAAACAGTTTCTATTGGTGCCAATTTTGAAAAAACAAACTTTACAAGTGCAAATTTAACAAGAGTTGATTTTATGGGAGCTACTTTAATTGAAGCTAATTTTCAAAACGCAAATTTAATGGAAGCAAATTTTACATCCTCAAATATAACAAATGCAAATTTTGATGGCGCCAATTTAATCGGAGCAACCTGGACTAATGGTCAAACATGTGGACCAGAGTCAATTGGAACCTGTAACCAGTAATTAATGAACAGCTCTGTTAAGACTGATGATGTAATTTTTAATTTTTTTAAGCAAATTTGTGATGAAAAAGACGATCAAAAGTGTGTTGAACTTGGGAAAAGTTGGATTAAAGCCATGGAAAGTAATTTGTCCAATATGGAAGCAAATCTAGATGGTGCTGATAAACTAAAACATAAGGATGATATTCAAAGTAATCGAGACCATTTAGATAGCCTGAAGACTAAAACTTCATCTGAATGGAGAGATTATGCAACACAGTGTATGGTTGAAATACTAAGTCATAAAGATAAGTAACCAATTTTTATTTACTGTTTGATTTAAAGTAAAATTATAATAATATTTCCTTAAGGGGTGTCTTTATAGACTGAGATTATACCCTAAGAACCTGTCCGGTAATTCAGAAAGGGAGAAAATGGATAACACATACTTTATAAGTCAATCAACATCACTTACATTAGTAATAATTATAAGTTTAATATTTGTAATATTTGGAATTTATCATTCAAAAAAATTTCAAGGTATAAATAATTATTTAACAGCAAATAGAAATATTGGTTTATTTTCACTAACAACAAGTTTAGTTGCATCAGCGTTAGGTGCTTGGATTTTGTTTGGCCCAGCATCTGCATCAACATGGGGTGGAATTGGAGCAGTAATTGGTTACGCTCTAGGAACTGGTTTTCCAATGATTTTTTTAATTTATTTAGGAAAAAAAATAAGAACAGACTTTCCTAAAGGCTCATCTTTAATTGAGTACATGAGACAAAAATTTGGCAAAAGTTTATTTAAATTAATTCTGCTAATGACTATTTTTTATATGTTCATTTTCTTATGTGCAGAAGTTACAGCAGTAGCTGTCTTAATTAACTATATATCTGGAACCGATTTATGGATAACGGCGATAATAGTGATAATTTCAACTTTGACTTACACTTTATATGGAGGCTTAAGAGCTTCAATATTTACAGACAATATTCAAATGTTTGTTATTGCAGTTTTGTTATTAATAACTATTTCATATATTACATTATTTAGTGGTGACAGCTTTTCTTTTTCTTTTATAGAGAGTAAAAACCCTCAGTTATTAAGCTCTTCCTATATACCTAGCTACACTGCAGGTTTAACTTTTTTTATTGCTGTAGCTGCAACCAATCTTTTTCACCAAGGTAATTGGCAAAGAGTTTATGCAGCTAAAAATTATGAAACTCTTAAAAAAGGTTTGATTATTTCTTTTTTAATTATTGTTCCGATTGTATTTTTGATGGGCTTTATAGGGATGGTATCTTTTTCTATAGATCCAGCTAACAGACCAGATCTTGGATTTTTTACTTTATTATTAAAAGAGCAGACTGAATTGTTATCATTATTAATAATTGTGCTAGGATTAGCGTTAACTATTTCAACAGTAGATACATTAGTAAATGCTATATCTAGTTTATTTGTGGTTGATGGAAAGGCAACGTTTAATTTTGACAAGAAAACAGATTATTTAAAACTTTCTAAATATTTCATTATCGCAATTTCTGTTGTTGTATTTTTTGTTGCTTCAAAAGGATTTGATATCTTGTATTTATTTTTACTAGCTGATTTATTTTGTTGTGCTTTTGTTTTAACTGTTTTCTATAGTTTTTATAATAAGAAGATTAATGAAAAAACTGCATATATTTCAATAATAGTTGGATTAATTGCAGGATTTTTAATGTTTCCTTTCCCAGATTTTTCCAAAAGTTTACTGGTAGGGGTGTTAGTCCCAACAGAAGTATTTAGTCCTTTTGTAAGTCAATCTTTATTGTTTTTATCTTTCTTAATCGCAACTTTTCTACCTACTGCAATTTTAAAAATAAAAATGAACTAATGATTGTTAGTTGCCAGCAATTTGAGAATAGATTTTTTCTTTATTAGTTTGACCAATACTTCGTGAAATTTCTTTGTTGTTTTTATAAACAACAATCGTAGTCCAGTAATCGATATCTAATAGTTTAGCTATTTCTTTGTCTTTAGTTTGTTCGTAACTTAGAAAAACAACATCCTCAAAGTCTTTCTTCGCTTGATCTAATATGATTACTTGCTTAGCACATGTACCGCAGGTTTTATTCCATGAGTTAATAACAACTGTCTTTTCACTTGCTTGTGCGCTATTAAATATCTCATTAGTAAAAGTTGTACCTTTTCCAAATGAAATTGAATTAAAGCTAAAAAATAACAACAAAGTAATTATAATTTTTTTCATGGGTCAAATACTACACAGTTTAATGTTATTGTAATTGAGTAAAATGTCTCTATATATCCACAAATTACATGTCTAATAATCAAATAAGCATTAACAATCTCTCAAAAATTTACGATAACGGATTTGAAGCTCTTAAAAAAGTTAACTTAGAAATAAAAAAAGGTGAGATTATAGCTCTCTTAGGACCAAATGGTGCGGGTAAGACAACTTTAATTAGTGTCATTTGTGGTATCGTTACACCTTCTTCAGGAAAAGTAACTGTAGAAAATTTTGATATTATTGAAGATTATCGTGAGACACGTTCTAGAATTGGATTGGTACCTCAAGAGTTGACATTAGAATTATTTGAAACCGTTTTTAATAATGTTTCTTATTCAAGAGGTTTAAATGGAAAAAAACCAAATCCAGCGCATATAGAAAAAATTTTAAAAGATTTGAGTATGTGGGATAAAAAAGATCTTAGGTTAAGACAACTATCTGGAGGAATGAAGAGAAGAGTTTTAATTGCAAAGGCATTATCTCACGAACCCTCAATATTATTTTTAGATGAACCAACAGCAGGAGTTGATGTTGAGTTAAGAAGAGATATGTGGAAAGTTGTTGAAGATTTAAGAAAAACTGGAGTAACGATAATACTAACCA
Organism: Pelagibacterales bacterium SAG-MED10; assembly: GCA_014654235.1. Taxonomy (GTDB): domain Bacteria; phylum Pseudomonadota; class Alphaproteobacteria; order Pelagibacterales; family Pelagibacteraceae; genus Pelagibacter. The sequence continues at coordinate 19,480 of JACWDH010000016.1, forward strand.
CTCATTATATTGAAGAAGCAGAAGCAATAGCAGATAGGGTAGCAGTTATTAATCAAGGGGAAATAATTGTTATTGATGAAACAAAAGAATTACTAAAAAAAATGGGTCAGAAAAAGTTAAGTGTAAATCTTCAAAGTGAAATAAGCGAAATTCCTGATAGTTTAGGTAAATACAACTTAGAAATAGGCGAAGATAAAAAAACGGTAGAATATACCTATGATGTTAATTCAGAAAGTACTGGGATAACTAACCTGCTTAAAGATATAAAAGATGCAGGTTTAAAGCTACAGGATTTAAAAACTGAACAAACTACTTTAGAAAAGATATTTGTTAGTTTAGTAAAGGAGAATAATGAAATTTAATTATTATGCATTTAGAGCTATGTATCTCCATGAGATGGATCGTTTTAAAAGAACTTTGATGCAATCTCTTTTTTCACCAGTTCTTTCAACCTCTTTATACTTTATCGTTTTTGGTTCAGTAATAGGTGGTTATGTTGAGAATATTGATGGCATCAGTTATGGATCTTTTATTGTTCCAGGTTTATTAATGCTTACGTTGCTTACCCAATCAATTAGTAATACTTCGTTTGGTATTTTTTTTCCAAAATTTAACGGGACGATGTATGAAATTTTAGCAGCACCAATTTCTACATTTGAAATTGTCCTTGCATTTGTAGGAGCAGGCGCGACCAAAACTTTATTAGTAGGTGTAGTAATTTTTATTACAGCTACTTTTTTTGTAGAAGTTCAGGTGATGTATCCATTGTTAATGATTTTTCTATTAGTTCTAGTAGCTTTTACCTTTGCTTTATTTGGTTTTTTAATAGGCTTGATGAGTTCTAACTTTGAACAAATGTCAATTGTCCCAACTTTAGTAGTTACACCAATGGTTTTCTTAGGGGGAAGTTTATATTCCTTAGATATGTTGCCAGAATTTTGGCAAACTGTTACTTATTTTAATCCGGTAGTATATTTAATCAATGGTTTAAGATATGCGTTCTATGGAGTTTCTGATTTCAATATTTGGATCAGTGTAAGTTCGATGGTATTTTTTTTAATAATTTGTGTAACAGCCGTATCAGTTTTACTGAAAAAAGGTTATAAAATTAAATCCTAGTTACTGGCAATTTTCTTTTTAGGATCGTAAAAAGGTTTTTCTACTATTTTAGCTGTAAATTTTCCTTTATTTGTTTCAACTTCAAGATCAGTTCCAATCTCAGAGTTTTTTATATTCACCATTGCAAGAGCAATATTTTTTTTTAATCTTGGTGAATATACAGCAGAGGTTACTTTACCAATTTCATTATCATCTTTTTTGATAGACCAGAAAGTTGTGTTTGGACCAGATAGCGGTTCACAATTAATCTCTAAGCCAATTTGTTTTCTTTTAATGCCTTCAGCTTTGATTTTTTTTAAAGCAGCCTTTCCTATAAATTCAATATCGTTATCTAAGGATACCAAACGGTCAAAACCTAATTCAAATGGATTTGTATGGATATCAGCATCAGCGTGATAAGATAACATTCCTCCTTCAATTCTTCTTATAGAAGAGGTATGACCTGGCTGAAGACCATGTTCTTTTCCAGCATTCATTATTTTTTCATACAGATCATTTCCTTTAGAACCATCTCTTAAAAATAATTCATAACCAAATTCACTTGACCAGCCTGTTCTAGAAACAATTAAAGGTATGCCGTCTAAATCAAATTCTTTAAACCAATAATATTTTAAATCTTTAATACTTTCACCGAAGAGTTTAACCATAATGTCTTTAGAAGTAGGACCTTGTAACTGTAATGGTGAAACATCGGGTTCAGATATATTGACATTTAAACCTGAATTAACCGCAACACCTTGAGCCCACAACAATACATCACTGTCTGCAAGGGAAAGCCAAAAATGATTTTCAGCCAATCTTAATAAAACTGGATCATTTAATATTCCTCCCTCGTTATTAGTGATTAAAACATATTTACACTGACCAATCGAAATATTTGAAAGATCTCTAGGAGTTAAGAGTTGAGTGAATTTGTATGCATCGGGTCCAGTAATTTCTACCTGTCTTTCAACAGCAACATCACAAAGAATTGATTTTTCAATCAGGTTCCAAAAGTTTTGTTCAGGATCACCAAAATCTCTTGGAATATACATATGATTGTAAACTGAAAAACCAGTTGCACCCCATTTTACTGTTGAGTCAAAATAAGGAGATTTTCTAATTTGTGTTCCAAAACCAAAGTTTTTATTAGTCATTTTGAAAAATGCTTAACAGATGGAGTAAATTTTGCAAAGAAATTTTCGACAGCTCCTAGAAAATCATAATGTGAATAGTTTCCTTTAGTAAGTAAATCAATACTTGTAGAATTTACTAAAAGCGCTTTTGCACTAGGCACTTCACCTTCCGGCATTCGCCCACGAATATTTAACTTTCCAATTTCTTTAAGGTTTTTATCTACAACCACCGCACCAACCTCGATAATGCTTCCCCAAATAGTACTATTGGTTGTTTCAGTGTCGTAGATTACTATTTTATCCATATTATTTTTTAAGCTAAATTTGAAAGCTCATTAAATTTTTTTTAATCTTCCCAAAAACAAGTTCTGATAAACAACCAAATCATGATTTTGAATTTTAAATTCTTGGAACAATTTATCTACTGTGCAAACTAGAATTACACAAGAAGTGATATTAGAGTTATACACAATGTTATGAGCCAAAGAATATGCGCTGGTTTGTAAAAGCCATGAGTCGATATATTCTGATTTTTTTGGCCTATTGCTTTGTTTAAAATCTATTATCGTTTCTCGTCCCTCATAAACTCCAACACAATCCGCTGTACCAGCATACTTATCTGGATAGTAAAGTGTGCATTCTACTCCCCATATTTCTTCCAATCTATTTTTTAAACCTTTTTTCAATTATTTCTTTTGCCATTAATTTATATTGTTCATAGTCATCAAAAAAACTGAGATTTTCTCTTCCAAGAAGATAAGACTCTAAATAATTATGCATCTGGGAACCTCTGCTACTTGCTGCTTTTGTAATTGCCTCAGCCTCTTTGAAGCCTGTCCTCTCTCGCCAATTAGCAAGCGCAGCTTTATCTTCTTCTGATTTTGTGGCATCTAAAATGGATGTAACACTTGGCAATTTCGCTTCACCTAATAAGTATCTTCTTATACCATCTACTGTAG
>JACWDH010000017.1 GCA_014654235.1 Pelagibacterales bacterium SAG-MED10
AGCAACAAACATATCACGTACTAAAGATATACCTTCACCTAAGGGAACTTCTCTATTCTCTGCTTTTGACTTTGCATCTTTGAAAATCTCAAATCTTTTCTTAAGAGCTTTAACTGTAGGTATCCACATAATAGTATTCAAACCGTTTTGTGCGGCCCATTCAATTGATCTCGCACCATCTACTACTTGCCAAATTGGCGGATGTGGACTTTGTTTAGGCTTAGGGACAACACTAATTTTTTTTATTTCATTCGTCTCAATGTCTACAAACTCTTCATTAGGTGGGCTCATGTCGTGTTGCCACACAAAATTTGGAGATGGATAAGTATAGAATTCACCCTTATGACTAAAAAATTCCTCAGTCCATGCTTTTTTCATTATTGTAAGAGACTCTTCAAACAGTCTAAAATTTTTTGCTTGGTCCTTTAGATCGGCTTCTTTATTTAAATTCATTGCCTCTCTTCCATAAATTCCTCTGCCTATACCAACTAGAGCTCTTCCGTTTGATAATTGATCTAATAAAGCAATGTCTTCAGCCAGTCTTAAAGGATTATGAAATGTAATGACATTGCATGCTTGTCCAATTTTTATTTGCTTTGTTCTTGCAGCAGCATCAACTCCCATCATTAATGGATTAGTACAAGACTCCATTCCTTCATGATTAAAATGATGTTCAGTATACCAAATAGAGTCCCAATTATTTTCATCGCAATAAGTAGTTATCTCTTTTGTTTCATCTAGCAATTGATTGTAAGGTTTATGATCCCAATTAGTGGTGTTACAAAAATATCCAAACTTCATTCGAACCTCCTTAAATAATTAAATCTAAGACGATCGATCCCACTTTCGTAAATTTATGAATTTACCGACGAGTTATGTATCGTTCTATAAAAGAACTCTATTATTAGTAATGTTTATATTCAATAAGTTTTATATATGGGTCTAATCCAAAAAATCTAATATTTACGTGTTGTTTGAAACTTTATTAAATTATTTTTTTAATTTAGATGTAAATTGTAGATTTTGTGACGTAAAATTTGATTTATTATCTTTAATAAACTTATCCATAATTTCTAATTTTTCATTTTCAAATTCAGTTACTTTTCTTTTACTTAAATCAATATAAAGAGAAATCCATTCCATTGAGGCTGAAATTTCTTTTTTTCCTTTTTTGATCATTTCCATTTTGACATGAAGTCTTTTAGTGTCATGATCAAAATAAGTCATTTGGATATCTACTTCTTCACCTAATCTTACTTCATTTAAATATTTAGTATTTGTTTCTACCACCATAGTTGTTCTATTTAAATTTTTAGCAGCACTTTCTCCCATGTTAAATTTTTCAAGTGCAACTTCTAAAGCTTGATCAAATACAAGGACATAGTATGCCATATTCATATGACTGTTGTAGTCTACCCATTCTTGCTTAACTTCAAAACTTTTTAATAACATTAAATATTAATAATTTTTATTAAATTTCTTTTTTTTCATTTTTTGTAAATACAATTAAAATTACTCCAACTATAATTATTGCACCACCAATAAATAATTCTTGTGTTGGTTTTTCTCCTAATAGAAAAATAGCTGCTAATAAACCAGTTGGTGGAATACCCATCGTTACAATTGGAAGTACTTTGTATAGAGGATTATTTTTTAAAACATAATAGAAACAGCCATATGTAATAGGTTGCATAATAAAACCAATATAAATTGCAATAATCCAATGTTCAAATTTTGCATTGCTTAAATAATTTATTGTATTGCCGTCTAACACTGCAGAAAAAACTATTAAAATAGGGGCTGAAAATAATGCTAACCACGCAACTAAAGCTAAAGGATTAATTTCTTTACTCAATGGTTTAACTAAGACTTGACCGAGCGCCCAAGTCGCCGAACCCAGTATAGTAAGTCCAATGCCAATAAACTTGCCTTCTAAATTAGGAGATCCTGTTAGTATATAAACGCCAATAAAAGCAATACTTATTCCAATCAAAGCTCTTATTGTTGGTTTTTCTTTTAGCATAAAGTAGGCAAATATAACTCCAAACGGAACCTCTGTTTGAACAAGAAGAACAGCAGCAGAGGCATCAATTAAATTTAACCCAGAGTATGTAATACTATATTGCAAAGTGTTTGCGATGAAGGATGCAATAAATATTTTTTTTAAATAACCTCTAGGTATTGGAAACCACCAAATTAAAATAGAGGCAGCAAACATAAATCTTAATCCCATCAATAAAATAGGAGGAAAAGATTCAAATGCAGGTTTTGCAATAACGAAACCAAAACCTAAAAATATAGGAACTAAAGATGCAACAAAGGTGTCTTTTATATTCATGTCGTTATTTTTAATATTAATGATTATTAAAGAACTTCTGATATATTCACCTTTTAAAATATGAATTCAACAAAAATAGATCCTAAATATATCAGTAAATCAAATCCGAGAGTTGGGCTAATTGCACTTGCGAGCGATTTTATGATTGAAAAAGATTTTATAAATGTAATTAAAGATAGAGATATAGATTTTTTTGTAAATCGAATTGAGTGTTATAACCCTTTAACAAAAGAAAATTTAATTAAAATGTCAGAAAAAGTAACAGAAGTTACAAAAGATATTTTACCAGATCAAGATTTAGATTGTGTAGTTTATGGCTGTACTTCAGGAACTATTGCTGCTGGACATACATCAATTGAAAAAAAAGTAAAGGCAGCAAAACCTAAAGCAGATGTGACCACTCCAAGCACAGCTGCAATTAAAGCACTAAAAAAAATGAACATTAATAAAATTTGCTTATTTACTCCTTATAGCAAAAAACTAAATGATGAAGTTTTGGAGTATTTTAAAAGTGAGGGTTTCGATATTACATCAAATGCTTATTTTGATATCGAGTCTGATCTTGATATTGGTAAAGTTGATCAAAATTATTTGTATGAAGTATTATCTAATATCGATTTAAATAATGCAGATGCTCTGTTTGTTTCATGTACAGCTCTTCCAGTTTTACCCATCATAGATAAATTAGAAAAGAAATTAAATACTATAGTTTTATCAAGCAACCAGGCATTGATTTGGGATACCCTTGTTAAAATAAATAAAAATAATTCAGTAGAAGGATTTGGTAAATTATTCCAAATAAATTGATGCTTTTTACAAAAGAAGAGTACAAACAAAGATTAAATAAAGTTCAACATATGATGCAAGAAAAAGGCATAGAACTTTTAATTTCTCATGACACCAATAACTTAAACTATTTAACAGGTTATGATGCCTGGTCATTTTATTATGCTCAGTGCGCGATTGTACACGTTAATGCTGAGGAGCCCCTGTGTTTTGTCAGAGCTCAAGATGCAGGAGGTGCTTATTTAAAAACTTACTTAAAAAATGAAAATATTCTAGTTTATGATGAGTCTTATATTCATACGTGGCCAAAACATCCTTATGATTACTTGGTAAATATACTTAAAGACAGAAAGTGGGATAAATTATCAATTGGTTTAGAGATGGATGCACATTATTTTACCGCATTTTGTTATGAAAAAATTAAATCTGGATTGCCTAATGCTAAACTTAAAGATAGTGACCGCCTAGTTAATTGGGCAAGATTGGTTAAGTCAGATCCTGAAATAACCTATATGAAAGCTGCTGCCAAAATTTCTGAAAGAGGAATGAAAACTGCCATGGAAGTTATTAATCCAGGTGTAAGGCAATGTGATGCTGTTGGGGAAATTCAAAAATCATTATTTTATGGTACAGAAGAATTTGGAGGTGAATACGCAAGTATTGCAACATTGGTGCCAACAGGAAAAGGAACCTCAGCATCTCATTTGACCGCTACTCAAGACAAATTTGTAGAAGGTGAAGCAACAATTGTTGAATTATCAGGAACTTATAAGAGATATCATGCTCCAATGGCTCGAACAGTGTTACTGGGCAAACCTGATCAAAAAAAAATTGATACCATGAAGAAAACAATTGAAGCTCTGAATTCAGGTATTAGCGCGATCAAACCAGGTAATACAGCCGATGATGTAGCTCAAGCATTTTGGAAAATTTTAGATAAATACGGAATAGAAAAAAAATCTAGAACAGGATATTCGATTGGAATTGGTTATCCTCCAGATTGGGGAGAACACACTCTAAATATTTACAAAGGTGATATGACTGTGCTTAAACCAAATGTCTGTTTTCATATGATCGCAGTAATGCAATTTGGTGATTGGGGGGTTGAAGCTTCTGAAGCGATTAGAGTTACTGAGAATGGCTCTGAATTATTCTGTGATTTTCCAAAAGAACTCCATATTAAGAGCTAATTAGCTATTGAATTCTATTTCTACAAATGTTTTATATTCATCTTTATGTCTAATAATCCAGAATTTGTTAAATTTGATAAAGTTGACAAAAGCTATGATGGTAAAGTTCTAGTTGTAAAAGATCTTCAGTTAGATATTGCGGAAGGTGAGTTTATTACTATGCTTGGTCCCTCTGGATCCGGCAAAACAACTTGTCTGATGATGCTTGCTGGCTTTGAAACTCCAACAAACGGAGAGATCTTGTTAGATGGAAATATAATTTCTAATATTCCACCTCACAAAAGAGGAATAGGAATGGTTTTTCAAAATTATGCACTTTTTCCTCATATGACTGTTTATGAAAATTTAGCTTTCCCTTTAAGAGTTAGAAAAATGGAAAAAGATGAAATTGATAAGAAAGTTGACAAAGCTTTATCAATGGTTTCACTAAATGGGTTTGAAACAAGAATGCCAGGACAACTTTCAGGAGGACAACAACAAAGGGTAGCTGTAGCTAGAGCTTTAGTTTTTGATCCTGCAGTAGTTTTGATGGACGAACCTTTAGGTGCGTTGGATAAAAATTTAAGAGAGAGTATGCAATATGAAATTAAACATATTCATGAAAGCATTGGAGTAACTGTAGTTTACGTTACTCATGATCAAAGTGAAGCTCTTACAATGTCGAATAGAATTGCAGTGTTTAATGATGGAAAAGTTCAACAGCTATCAAATCCTTCAGAGCTTTACGAAAAACCAGTAAATTCATTTGTCGCAGAGTTTATTGGTGAAAATAATACTTTTAATGGTGAAGTATCAGATATTTCAGGAGATGAATGTAAAGTTAAGCTATCTAATGGAGAAATAATAGCCAGCGCTATTTCAGTAAAATCTAAAGGTGAAAAAACAACTGTATCTTTGAGACCTGAGAGAGCTTTAATCGAACCAAGTGAAAAAATGGATAATATGTTTAGTGGCAAGATAGAAGAGGTAATTTATCATGGTGATCATACTAGAGTTCGAATTAATTTATTAGGAAACCCAGAATTTATTTTAAAGGTCCCAAACAGCACTTCCAATCTAGAACTTAAGGTCAAACAAGATATTAAAATCGGTTGGAATAGTTCTGATGCAAGAGCTTTAGACCCAAAATAAACAATCCATACATTAAAGTATAACACTTATAAGAACATTATAAGCTGTTGACTCTTAATAGTCATTTTGGTGTAATTTACTTATATAAATTAATTTATATTAAACGTTTAAACGGAGGAATAATGAGAAAAATAAGTAAATTGATACTTGCTCTTTCTTTTGTTGTATCTGTAACCTCTTCAGCCTTTGCTGTTACTGTAGCATCATGGGGTGGAGCTTATACAGACTCTCAAAAACAAGGGTATGGTGATCCAACAGCAGCAGCTCTAGGTGTAGATATCAACTGGGTTGACTATTCTGGTGGACTATCAGAAATAAAAGCTCAAAAAGAAGCGGGTGCTATAACTTGGGATATTATCGATGTATTTGCATTTGATACTATTAATGGTTGTGACGAAGGTTTGTTTGTTAAATTTGATTTTGACAAAGACTTTCCAGCAGCTCCAGATGGAACACCAGCTAGTGAAGACTTTTTTGCTCCAATGCCAAGTGAATGTGCAGTAGGAAATATTCTGTACTCTTGGAATTATGCTTTTGACACAAGAGCATTTGATGGAAAAGAGCCTAAAACTATTAAAGACTTTTTTAACACTAAAAAATTTCCAGGTAAAAGAGCGATCTACAAAAGTGCTCTTACAAATCTAGAAATCGCTTTAGCTGCTGACGGTGTAAATATGGGTAAAGGTGGAGAATTACTTTACAGAAAACTTGAAGAAGAAGGCGGTGTTGACAGAGCTATGAATAAAATTAAAGAACTTTGTACAGATCCAAATGGTGGATGTGTATTCTGGTCTGCAGGTGCTCAACCACCAGAACTATTAGTTGCTGGTGAAGTTGTAATGGCAACTGGTTGGAACGGAAGATTCTTTAACGCAGAAGTAGGTGAAGGTGCTCCAATTAAGCAAGTATGGCATGGTCAAGGTCTTGACTATGAGTATTTTGTACAAGTTAAAGGTGGACCAAACGATGCAAATGGAAATGCTAAAAAAGCTCTAGCTATGATGACTAATACTGAAATGTTAGCTGGTAGTGCGAAGTATATTGCATATGCGCCATACAGAATATCATCTTTAGATATTATCAAAGCTAACGAGCCTTGGTACAAAGATGGTAAAACTGAAATGATGCCTCAAATGCCTACATCTCCTCAAAATACTAAGAAATATTTCTTAGTTGATCCATACTACTGGGCTGATAATGGAACAGAGATTGGTGAAAAATGGGAAGCAATGAAAGCAGGACTATAATTTCGGTTTTAAACACTGAATTAATATAATATATTTAGGGCGGTTATTAACTAACCGCCCTTTTTTTTTATGAGCTCTGAAACAAAACAAATTTTAACTACTGACGGAATACCACTCGAAGTCAGTCTAAAAAAAGCTGAAAAGAAGAATAAAATTAAAGCATTTCTTCTTGTTGCTCCATTACTATTATTCTTATTTATCACCTATGTTTTTCCAATTGGAGAAATGTTTACTCGAAGTGTCGATGATAGAATGGTTACCAATATGCTTCCCAAAACCTTTAAAGCAATGGAAAGTTGGGATGGGAAAGAATTACCTCCGGAAGAAGTTTTTACTGCTTTCTACTCAGATTTCAAATTTTTGGTAGAAAACGAAACACAAGGGAAACTTGGTCAAAGATTAAATAAAGAAAAGAATGGTTTTAACACCATTACCAAAAAATTAATGAGACTAATTAAAAGAAATAAGATTGATGAAAGCCAAAGCATCAAAGAACAAATTATGAAAATTCATAAAAGATGGGCAAACGTTGAGTATTGGCAGGCTATAAAACGAACTGCACCTCCTTATACTATGGCAAAATATTTAAAAGGGATGGATATGTATTTTGCAGCAGATGGAAGTATTGCACAAGTCGATGAGGATAGAAGGATACACAGAATACTTTGGCTAAGAACACTAGAAATAGCGTTGTTTGTAACTATTTTCTGTTTTTTAATGGGCTATCCAATAGCTCACTTACTTGCAACATTACCAATGAAATACAGCAATCTTTTAATGATATGTGTTCTCTTGCCGTTTTGGACTTCTTTATTAGTAAGAACTGCTAGCTGGATGATTTTGCTACAAACACAAGGAGTAGTAAATGATTTTTTTGTACTAATTGGACTTGTTGCAGACGATAACAGACCAACTATGATGTACAATAAAGTTGGAACTTATGTGGCAATGACACAAATATTATTGCCATTCATGGTACTACCACTTTACAGTGTCATGAAAACAATATCTCCAAGTTTAATGAGAGCAGGAAAATCGCTAGGGGGAACCCCTTTCGTTGCTTTTTGGAAAGTTTATTTTCCATTAACTATTCCAGGTATTGGTGCTGGATGCTTGTTAGTATTTATTTTAGCAATTGGGTATTACATTACACCAGCATTAGTTGGAGGGGCCTCAGGTACTTTAATTAGTAATCAAATTGCATATCACATGAAAGCAACATTGGATTGGAGCTTTGCATCTGCAATGGGCTTAATGCTGTTATCAGGAGTATTGGTTATTTATTGGATTTATAACAAATTAGTTGGAGTAGATAATATTAAATTAGGATAATCATGGCTTTACCAAGTTATACAGAAACACGTTATAGAATTTGGCATTACTTTTATATTGCTATTTGTACTTTCGTATTTTTCTTTTTAATTGCACCTCTGTTTGTAATTTTTCCTTTATCATTTAATGCAGAAGAGTTTTTAGTATTTTCAGAAGGAATGAAAAGACTTGATCCTGATGCTTTTTCTTTTAGGTGGTATCATGAAATGGTTTACGGGACTAAAAATCCATGGGGACTAGCTGCAAAAAATAGTTTTATAATTGCAATATTTGCAACTATAGGATCAATTATATTAGGAACACTCGCTGCTTTAGGACTTAGTAGTAGGCATATGCCCTATAAGGGTTTGATTATGGCAGTTTTAATTTCTCCCATGATTGTTCCATTAATTATATCTGGTGTAGCTATTTTCTTTTTTATGGCAAAAGTTGGTTTAGCGGCAACACACACAGGAATAGTTTTAGCTCATATTATATTAGGTACTCCTTTTGTAGTCATAACCGTTACCGCAACACTTTCAGGCTTTGATCATAGCGTAACTCGAGCAGCTTCAAGTTTAGGTAGTAATCCGGTTAACACATTTATGAAAATTACATTACCTTTAATACTTCCAGGCGTTATCTCAGGTGGATTGTTTGCATTTGTTACATCCTTTGATGAAGTGGTTGTTGTATTATTTTTGGCAGGATTAGAAAATACTACTATTCCAGTTCAAATGTGGACAGGTTTAAGAGAACAGTTGAGTCCAACTATTCTTGCCGTTGCAACATGCTTAATTATTTTATCTACTTTAATTTTAGTCACAGCAGAACTATTAAGAAGAAGATCTGAGAGATTAAGAGGAATAAATAGATAATTTACCTAAATATACTTTTCATATATAGAACTTAAGGTGGAAATTAAAAAAGTAGTTATTATTGGATCAGGCACAATGGGTAGTGGTATTGCTGCACATTTATGTAATGCTAATGTACCAGTAACATTGTTAGATTTAACCACTGAAATCAGTACAAATGCGAGAGATAGAATTTTTAAATCAAGACCACCATTATTAATTGATAAATCTAAAATTAATAACATCAAAGTAGGAAACATTTCGGATGATTTTGATATTGTTAAAGAGGCTGATTGGATAGTAGAAGCGGTTGTTGAGAGAATAGATATTAAGCATCAAATATACGATAAAATATTTAAATTCAGAAAAGAGGGAGCTATTGTCTCCTCAAATACATCCTCAATTCCAATTAAAGTACTTTCACAAAATCTAACCAACGAACAAAAAAAAGACTTTTGTATTACACACTTCTTTAATCCTGTTCGATACATGGGCTTGTTAGAAATCGTTAAAAATGAAAATAATGATTTAGAAAAAATAAATTCACTTCAAAAATTTTGTGAGATTGAACTTGGCAAAGGAGCAATAGTTTGTAACGACACTCCAGGTTTTTTAGGAAATAGGGTTGGTGTTTATGCTATGCAAATAGCAATGACCGAGGCTTTCAAAATGAAATTAACTGTTGAAGAAGCTGACGCAATTTTTGGAAGACCAATGGGAATTCCTAAAACAGGAGTTTTTGGACTTTATGATTTAATTGGCATTGACTTAATGGCCGATGTACTAAAAAGTTTTATAAAAGAATTACCTAAAACTGATAAATTTCATGAGGTTGCACAAGAAATACCTCTAATTAAAAAACTAATTGAAACTGGTTATACTGGTCGAAAAGGTAAAGGTGGCTTTTTTAGAATAAATAAAGATGGGGGTGCAAAAATTTTAGAGGCCCTTAATCTAGAAACAGGAGATTATTCACCTAGCAAAAAAATTGATATTAAATCCGAAAAAGTTGATCTTAAAAAATTAATTAATCGAGATGACAAGTATGGAAAATATGCGTGGTCAGTAATTTCAAAAATAATAAAATATGCATCATCGTTGGTAACCGAAATTACAGATGAGTTTAACGATATTGATGAAGCAATGAGACTTGGTTTTAATTGGTCTAAAGGACCTTTTGAGATGTTGGAAGAAATTGGAGTAGAAAACTTTTTTAGCAAAATAGATAATTATGATGGAAATAAATTTTTAGAAAATCTTGCAAAATCAAAAAATGAAAATTTTTATGGAGAGAGACAAAAATATACAAAAATTGAAACTTTAGGAAAAGTTAAGAGAAAGGCCCAAAGTATAGATGGAAATAGCTCTGCACAAATTTATCAATTTAAAGACTACAATATTGTTGAATTTACCACAAAAGCAAACGCCCTAGATTATGACTCTATGGATGCGCTAAAAAAAGCAACTGATAAACCTCTGATTATTATTAATGAAAGTATGCAATTTTCTGCAGGAGTAAATTTAAGTTATACGATGGATTTTGCGAATAAAGGAGATTTTAAATCTATTGAAAAATTTATTAAATATTTTCAAGAAACGTGTAAAGAGCTCAAGTATTCAAAATATCCAGTAATATCTGCACCTTCAGGTTTAACTTTAGGAGGAGGCTTTGAAGTTCTTGTGCAAAGTAATTTTGTTGCATCGCACACAAATATTGTAATTGGTTTAGTTGAGACAATAGTAGGATTGATACCAGCTGGTGGTGGTTGCAAAGAAATGTTAGCAAGATGGCAGAATACGGAAGAAAGTAAAAAAGATCCTCATTTTGCTCCATTAAAAGTTTTTGACATTATTGGTTATGGTAAGACAGCAACTTCACCGGTAGAGGCAGAACCTTTAAAATACCTTAAGCCGGAAGACAAAAAAATAATGAATAGAAATAGTTTGCTTGAAGCATCAAAACAAATCTTAGATGAAAACCGAGATTTTAACTCGCCATCCGAATTAGTATTCAATTTGCCAGGTGAGAGTGTTAGGGGCGAAATGTACAAAGTTTTAGATAAACTTTATAATGATAAAGTTATACAAGATCACGGTATGGAAGTTGCTAAGGAATTAGCATATGTACTAAGTGGTGGGGATACATCAATAGACAAACAACTTTCAGAAGATGATTTGTTTAAATTAGAGCTAGATGCTTTTATGAAGCTTATTGAAACTTCTAAAACTCAGGAAAGAATAAAGCATACCCTTGCAACTGGAAAGCCTTTAGTTAATTAATTTTCTAATAACTGAAATTCTTTAATATAATCAGGCCGCAATACGTAATCTGTTTTATTACCAACTTTAATTTTTTTCAAAGCATTCAATCCAAAGATTACTTTACCAACTGGTGTATATTCTCCTTGGTATAAAGGAATATCTTTTAAGATAATAAAGAATTCACTATCCTCAGTATCAAATTCACCCCTGGCCATAGCAACAGTACCTGCTTTAAATTCGTAATCGTTACTTAATTCTGATTTTAATTTACCAAGCTTAGATCCACCACTTCCAATTTTAAAATAGTTTAAATTATCATGATAACCAAACTCAAGATCACCAGCTTGAACCAGAGTATTTTCTATTACACGATAAAATGCTGAATTATTATACAAACCTGAATTAATAAAATATTTAAATCTTTCGACCGATTTAGGTGAAACTTGAGGATAAAGTTCAATTGCAACTTTTCCACACTCAACATCCATGATAGCTAAATTTTTTGGATCACTAATTTTAAGTTTGTCCAAATCAAGTTCTTTGACAAACAAACATTTATTCTTAATTAAATAAAAAGAACTAAAAGTAAAAACTGCTAATGAAATTAAAAAGATAAATAATATTTTTTCTGATAATGACGATTTAATTTTTTTAATCATTAAAATACGAAGTCATCATCAATTAATTTTAAATTTTTTTCTAAATATTTAACTTTATTTTTTAGAATTAAATCATTCTCAATTTTTTTTTCTACCAATTCTTTATTGATCATAAGAAAGGAAAAAATTTCAGCCATATCCTCTGAAGGAATAGATTTTGAATATTCTGTTAAAAATCCATCTGTATTTTTATAGAGACTAAGTTCAGTTTGATC
The DNA here is from genome assembly GCA_014654235.1 of Pelagibacterales bacterium SAG-MED10. GTDB lineage: Bacteria > Pseudomonadota > Alphaproteobacteria > Pelagibacterales > Pelagibacteraceae > Pelagibacter. Next base: position 11,997 of record JACWDH010000017.1, read on the forward strand.
TGAACAAGTTGAACATTCTGCATATTTAAAAGATGTTCTATTAAATTTAGACCATAAAGCTTCATCAAACATCCTATTGTGCTTTGCTTGTATCATATGAAAGAATTCATGATGGATCATTCTTTCAAAGTGTTTTTGATTGAAGTTAATATCTAAGATTAATGACCTTTTAAGAATGTTAGGTACTCCTCCTGTGTTAATTGAAGAAACTGTCAGATTTTCGCATAAAATAATGAATTTGAGATTATTCTTAATTAAAAAATCTGCTTTATATTTGTTTAAATTTTTTTCAACAATTGGATATTTTTTATCTAATTCATTTTTTTTTGATTTATCACAAGAAATATTTTTTTTTAATCCTATTTTAAAGTTATTCTCAGCATATAAATATTTTAATCCATTTAAACTGTTTGTATTATAGATTTCTAGATTAGGGATTTTTAACAGATTAAAAATTTCATTCGCATTTACTTCTGAAATATTAAATATTAGTATTATAGAAATTATATATTTCATTAGATTATTATAGACGAATTAAGCTGGATAATATTAACTTAGTTTTAAAATAAAATGAAAAAAGAAAAAAATAAAAATCCAATTCAGCCTGTAAGTGGTACAAAAGTTCCAAGATATGCAGGCCCGTCTACATTTGCTAGATTGCCTGAGTTAAGGGACGTTGAAAGCTGCGATGTAGCAATAGTAGGTGTACCTTTTGATGCGGGAACAAGTTATAGACCTGGAGCGAGATTTGGACCACAAAGTATCCGTCAAGCTTCTAGACATTTAAGAACAAATTATCATCCGAGTTATGATGTCGAGCCCTTTAAAATTCAACAGGTGGCTGATGCCGGTGATATAGCATGTAATCCATTTAGTATCGATGAAGCAATAAAACAAATTGAAGTAGGTGCTACAGATTTATTAAAAAAAGTAGGTGGTATAATTAGTCTAGGTGGAGACCACACTATTGCTGTACCTTTGTTAAGAGCAATAAATAAAAAAAATAAAGGTCCAGTATCATTAGTACATTTTGATGCTCACTTAGATACTTGGGATACATACTTTGGTGCACCATACACTCACGGAACTCCTTTTAGAAGAGCTAGAGAGGAAGGGTTATTTTTAGATGATGCTTCGATGCATGTTGGTATTCGAGGGCCACTTTATAGTAGAGATGATATTAAAAATGATGAGAGTTTTGGTTTCAAAATTATTCATTGTGATGAGTTTCAATCTGAGGGAACAGATAAAATAGCTGAGCGAATTAGAAAAAGAGTTGGAGAGAATCCATTATACCTTTCAATAGATATTGATGTATTAGATCCTGCTTTTGCTCCTGGAACGGGTACACCTGAAATTGCAGGAATGACAACTAGGGAAATGGTAAATGTTTTAAGAGGCTTATCAGGCTTAAATCTTGTATCTGCTGATGTTGTTGAAGTTTCCCCAGCTTATGATCATGCAGAGGTCACGTCTCTAGCTGCAGCAACAATAGTGTATGAATTAACTAATTTGTTTGCAAAAACATAAAGAGAGGATACTTTTCTCAAATGCTAGAAAAAAGAAATTTTTATATAAATGGTTCGTGGGTTGCTCCAAAAAAATCTAGTGATATTGAAGTAATTAACCCAGCAACAGAAAAAGCTTGTGCAGTAATTTCCCTTGGAAGTAAAGATGATGTAAATGATGCAGTGCTGTCTGCTAAAGAAGCATTTAAAACTTGGGGATATTCAACTAGAGAAGACAGAATTGCTCTATTAGAAACATTTTATACTTTATATAAGAAAAGATGGAACGATATAACGGATGCTATTATTCAAGAAATGGGGGCACCTAGAGATTTCGCATCAAAACTTCAAACAGGGACTGGCGCAAGTCATACTAAATCTTTTATAAGATATCTAAAAGAGTTCGAATTTGAAAAACCATTAGGGGAGCATGCAAAAAATCAAAGATTAATATATGAGCCAAAAGGAGTTTGTGCTTTAATTACTCCTTGGAACTGGCCAATGAACCAGGTCACTCTAAAGGTAATCCCCGCTTTAGCATCAGGTTGTACTATGATTTTAAAACCATCAGAACTAGCGCCGCTTTCAGCTATGATACTCGCAGAACTAATTGATGAAGCAAAATTTCCAAAAGGGGTGTTTAACTTAGTAAATGGCGATGGAGCTACAACTGGCGATGCTTTAACAAGTCATCCAGATGTTAATATGATCTCATTTACAGGATCTACTAGAGCAGGTGCGTTGATATCTCAAAATGCCGCTAAAGATTTTAAAAGAGTTAGTTTAGAACTAGGGGGCAAGGGAGCAAATATTATCTTTAAAGATGCAGATCCTGAAGCCATTGAAAGAGGAGCTTTAAGATGTTTTAGAAATTCAGGTCAATCTTGTAATGCTCCAACAAGAATGTTGGTTGAAAAATCTATGTATGGTGAAGCAATAGAAAGACTAAAAAAATATACAAATGAATTTAAAGTGGATGATCCAAAAAAAGAAGGCGAACATATAGGCCCTGTAATTTCTGAAACCCAATTTAATAAAATTCAAACATTAATTCAAAAAGGAATAGACGAAGGTGCAAAACTAGTTGCTGGAGGCCCAGGAAAACCAGAAGGAATGAATGATGGTTATTATGTAAAACCTACTGTATTTGCAGATGTAAACAACCAAATGGAAATTGCCAGAACTGAAATATTTGGTCCTGTTTTATCTGTAATACCATTTGAAACTGAGGAAGAGGCAATAGAAATTGCTAATGATACTGATTATGGTTTAACTAATTATATTCAAAGCCAAGACTCTGAAAAAATTAGAAGACTTGCTAGAAAACTAAGATCTGGAATGGTTGATGTAAATGGTGCAGGTATTGCTGTTGATGCACCCTTTGGTGGCTTTAAACATTCTGGTATTGGAAGAGAAGCAGGTAAAGAAGGTCTGCTCGAATTTTTAGAAGTAAAATCAGTTGGTGGTTGGAGTTAATTTGAAGAAGATTTTTCTTTGATCCCATCGAGTAATTTTAAACATTTTTTAATTCATCTAAAATTATAAATTCATCAATTTTGTGTGCTTGTTCAATAGAACCTGGGCCACAAACTACTGTACTTATTCCTATTTCTTGAAATAAGCCTGCTTCCGTTCCAAAAGATACAACTTGTCTCGAGTTATCACCTGTTAAACTTGAAATTAATTCACAGGCATCAGATTTATCCTTACGATCAAATCCAATTATTTCTCCAATAACTTTTTTTTCAATAGATGAACTAGAAAAAACCTTTTTCATTTCAGGCAATAAAACGTCATTTGCATATTTATCTAATTCTTGATTTAGAAATATTGCATCTTCTTTAATCACTGGTCTTGTTTCCCAGTTGACATGACATTTATCTGCAATCACGTTGTGAGCAATTCCTCCAAATATCCCTCCTATTGAAAGAGTTGAATGTGGGGGTTCAAATATAGAGTCTTTAGGGGCTCTTTCTTTAAGTTTATCTCTTAATTCAATCAATTTATTCACGTATTTTGAAGCGTATTCGACTGCGCTTACACCTTTATGCGGCGCAGAGCTATGACCCGCTAAACCTTTAAAATAAGTAGTGTATTCGTAACATCCTTTATGAGCATCAATAATTTTCATGTTTGTAGGTTCTCCAACAATACAAATTCCATCTTTAATTTCTCTTTTTTTTAACTCCTTAATGAGAATTGGCGCTCCTTGGCATGCAGTTTCTTCATCAAAAGTGAAAGAAAAATGAATATCTCTATCCAGATTAGATTTTGAATAAATTGGTGCAAAAGCTAATGAGCATGCAATAAATCCTTTCATATCACACGATCCTCTTCCATAAAGTTTATCACCTTTGATAGTTGCTTTGAAAGGATCTGTTGCCCAACCTTTGGATACAGGCACAACATCTGTATGTCCAGATAAGATTATAGGTTTTTTATTACTAGGTTTTTTAGATTTTATTGTTGCAAATAAATTGACTCTTTTTTTGTGCTCATCAAAAGTTCTAAAAGAAGTAGCTCCGAGTTTTTTTAATATATTATCACAATAATCAATTAGAGAATTGTTATCTTCTCCAGAGATTGTTTTAAACGCTATTAAGTCGGTTAAAATCTTAACTGAATTATCAAACAAAACTTCTAAATTATTTTCTGTACTCATATTTAGGTTTCATTATATATTAATTATATGAAAGAACAAATAACCTACGATATTTTCGATAAAGTTGACATTAGAGTTGGCACTGTAATTTCAGTTCAAAAAAATGAAAAGGCAAGAAAACCATCATTAGTCGTAAGTGTAGATTTTGGTAATGAAATTGGAATTAAACAATCTTCAGCTCAAATAACTCACTATTACAACGAGGAAAATTTAAAAGGAAAACAGGTTATAGGAGTTTGTAATTTTCCTGAAAAAAATATTGCTGGTGTAGTTTCTCAGGTTCTTATTCTTGGATCAATTGATGCAGAAGGTAAAGTAATACTAGTCCATCCATCTCAAAAATCTGAGAATGGTCTTCCTATAGCATAAAAATGCACCCAGAAATTTTATCTATCACATTGTTTGGAATTGTAGCTGCGTTCACTCCTGGACCAAATAATTTTATAGCATTTTATTCTGGATTTAATTTTGGAATTAAAAGAACTATCCCACTTATAATTGGAGTTACTTTAGGTTTCCCCTTTCTTTTATTATGTGTTGCGCTGGGATTAATTAATATATTTAAGTTATATCCATTAATTCAAGAAATATTAAAATATTTAGGAACATTATTTTTAATTTATTTAGCTTATAAGATTTCATTTTCAAAATCTACCAATGTAGAAAATAAAGATAAAAATCCTGTGAAATTTATAAATACTTTTGTTTTTCAATTTTTAAATCCAAAAGGGGTAATTGCATCTGTGATTGTTGTTTCGACTTATTTAAATCCAGGTGAAAATTTTGTTAATTTTACGACTCAAATTATTATTTTAGCGCTAATCGTTTCAGTAACCAGCATCACTCTTTGGACATTCATGGGCAAATTTATAAGGAAATTTGCGACAAATCAGAAATATATTAATTATTTTAATTATGCTATGTCACTGCTTCTTTTAATAAGCATAATAACTTTTTATTTATAACATGACACCAGGAAACAAAAATTCGTATAATTCACTTAAACAAATTTCAGTAAATAATAAAGATTACAAATATTACTCTCTAATTGAAGCTGAAAAAAATGGACTAAATGGCATATCTAAGTTGCCAAAATCTTTAAAGGTTCTTTTAGAAAATTTATTAAGATATGAAGATGATCTATCAGTAGATAAAAACCAAATAGACTCTATTAAAAATTGGCTAGAAACAAAAAACTCAAATACGGAAATTGCCTATAGACCCGCAAGAGTTTTACTTCAGGATTACACTGGTATTCCAGCTGTAGCAGACTTAGCTGCAATGAGAGAAGCAGTCAAAGATAAAAATAAAGATCCAAATACAATTAATCCACTATCTTCCGTTGATCTTGTGATAGATCACTCAGTGCAAGTTGATCAATCTGCAAAAGCAGATTCTTTTGAAAAAAATGTTGATATCGAATTTGAAAGAAACGCTGAGCGTTATTCTTTTTTAAAATGGGGACAACAAGCTTTTAATAACTTTAGAATAGTACCCCCTGGCACAGGTATTTGCCATCAAGTAAATTTAGAATATTTATCTAAAGTAGTTTGGTCAGAGAAATTTAAAGGTGATAATTATCTTTTTCCTGATACTTTGGTTGGAACAGATAGTCATACAACTATGGTTAATGGATTATCAGTTTTGGGTTGGGGTGTTGGTGGTATTGAAGCAGAAGCTGGAATGCTAGGCCAACCTATTTCAATGTTAATTCCTGAAGTTATAGGTTTTGAAGTTAAAAATAAAATGCCTGAAGGAACTACTGCAACAGATTTAGTCTTAACAGTTGTGAAGATGCTCAGAGATAAAGGAGTTGTTGGAAAATTTGTTGAATTTTATGGTGAAGGATTAAAAAATTTAACTCTTGCTGATAGAGCAACTATTGCAAATATGGCTCCTGAATATGGAGCAACATGTGGTTTTTTTCCAATAGATGATGAAACTTTAAAATATTTAAAATTCTCAGGAAGAGATCAACATACAGTTGATATAGTTGAGAAGTATGCAAAAGAGCAAGGACTATGGGCAAGCAATGATATTGTTTTTACAGACACACTTACATTAGATATGTCTTCAATTGTACCTACTAAATCAGTACCTCTCTTTTTATATTCTACTACCGCATCATAAACTGATAAAACCTTTTCTTCTGGATATAATTTTGTAAATCCACCTTCTGTTCCAGGGGCCATTTCATTTCTTATTCTAATATTAGCAAAAGTTCCTCTCATCATTACTTCATGGTTTCCTCTTCTTGATCCATATGAGTTATAATCTTTTGGTAAAATCTGATGCTCCATAAAATACTCCCCTGTTGGACTATCTTTTTGAATACTTCCTGCTGGGGAAATGTGATCCGTTGTAACCATATCTCCTAATATAAGCAAAGGTCTTGCATCTTTTATTTCTTTAAATCCTTCTGGTTCATCTGGCAAAGAGTCAAAAAATGGCGGTTTTTTTACATACGTTGAACCTTTGTCCCAATTATAAATACTAGTATGATCAGTTTTAATTTTTTGCCATTGACTTGGTCCTTCAGAAACATTTGAGTATCTATTAATAAACATTTCAGCATTTAAAGATTGTTTTAAAGTATTTTCAATTTCGTCATTTGAAGGCCATATGTCTTTTAAAAAGACATCGTTGCCATCCTTATCTTTTCCTAATGAATCTTTATATAAATCAAATTCCATATGACCTGCTAGGGCATAAGCGACAACTAAAGGTGGTGATGCTAAATAATTAGCTTTGATATGAGGAGAGATTCTTCCTTCAAAGTTTCTATTTCCCGATAAAACTGAGACCGCATAAATGTTCTCTTTTTGAATAGCCTCAACAATATTATCTGCTAATGGTCCAGAGTTACCGATACAAGTTGTGCACCCATAACCTACTAAATTAAAACCTAATTTATCTAAATAAGTGTTCAATCCTGCTTTAGCCAAATAATCTGTTACAACCTGAGATCCTGGGGCTAATGAGGTTTTTACCCAAGGTTTAACTTCTAACCCAAGCTCGACTGCTTTTTTAGCTAACAAACCAGCACCAATTAAAACATTTGGATTTGAAGTATTTGTACACGAAGTTATTGCTGCAATAAGTATTGAACCGTCTTTTATTTCAAAATCAGAATTCGAAACTTTTGCAATCGACTTTTCTTTTGTGTTAGTTGCTTCCTCTAATACTTTTTTAAAAGACGTTGGAGCATCTGTTAATAAAACTTTATCTTGTGGCCTCTTAGGACCTGATATAGTAGGTACAATTGAAGACATATCTAATGTAAGTGTGTC